>CALHIO010000276.1 GCA_938030915.1 uncultured Gemmatimonadota bacterium | reverse complement strand
GGCATGCGCGGTGGTCGTCCCGGCATGCGAGGCGATCGTCCCGGCATGAGACTCGGTCCCCGTGGCGACTGGGGCGGACCCGGCTGGCAGGGCCCCGGTCCCGGCAACGGCGCGGGCGCCGACGCTCCGATAGGCTCGGGGGACGTGCGTGACCCGAACAGAAGGATTGAGGCGACCTGACGTCAGCGCACCTCGTCAGGGAGGCTCGAACGCCCCACCAGGTCTCGGCCGGGTGGGGCGTTCTCGCGTCAGTGGTGGTGCATCACGGGCCTGGAAGTCAGTTGGCCCGGAGCCACTTCCTGAGGTCCCCCACGTCGAATCGACCGTTGCTGTTACCGACGTCGTCGAGATACCCGCGTTCACCGTCCGTGAGAGGATCGGCCGCGGGAGTCAGGAAGCCCTCGATCAGGTCCACGACAGCCACCTGCCACTCGTCCGTCGCGTTGACGGTCACGGTGATGCTCGACGACGTGTTCCCCAGGCGATCACGAACCGCGATGGAGTACGAATTCTCTCCGGCTTCGCGAAGCGACCCGACGAGAAAGAGGTCGTCACCGATGTTCTGAAAGGAGAAGCCTTCGGGAACGGTACCGACGCCCGTATACGGGCCGTGACCGCCAGCGATTCGTACGGGCACCGCGAAGTCCCGAATCTGCATCACCTCGGTGGTCCCGGTCGGTTCGACGAGTCTCGGCGTCTGGCCCGTCGAGATGACGAGGCGCGCGACATCTCCCTCGACGGAGACCTCGTGAACGACGACGGGGGACCAAGATCCGTCCCGAAGCCTGAGGGACGGATTGGTCTCGGCATTCAGCGTGCCGACCGAACCGTCCACACCCCATGCGTCTCCCGCCTCACCGCGGTTTCCACCCTCCGGCGTAATCTTGAGCAGCCCACGGTTCCCATCCTGCTCCAACATGGTGAGGTAGTACGGATCACCGGACGCGGGATCGGGTCGGATGCTCGCATAGGAGTCCTGCTTGTACAGGAGGACGCCTGCGGCGGGGAGGCCGTGATCGAAGCCGATCTGAGCACGGAACTCCGCGAAGAGGAATTCTGTCGCTGAGGCGTCGAGCGGGATTCGGATCACATCACCGTCGATCTGGGCGGGGTCGAGCAGGAACTCCTCGTTCCACACTTCGCCCGGATCAAGATAGTCGAGCCAGCCCAGCGTACCCTTCGAGTGGCCGATCATGTGGGCGGGACCATACGGCTCCCGACTCGATCCCACGGGGCCGCATCCCCATGACCCCGCGGCCATCAGGGCCCAGCAGCCGAGTACCCAGCGGCGTCCCTCCGGACCCAGGTCGCGGTCGACCCAATGGTAGTAGTCCGGTAGGCCGAGTGCGTGGCCGAACTCGTGCGCGATTACCCCGGCGTCCTGCACGACGTCACCACTGCAGTCGGCGGCACTCTGCGTGATGTAGTCCTGCACGAGGATCGGATCGCCGCCGATCCCGATGTCATTCGTCTCGAACGGAGCACCCGTCTGCGCCTCGACGGTCCAACGGTGTGGCCAGATCGCCGGCCCTCCGCACGATGCGGAGACTTCCAGGAACTCGACGGTAATCACGTCCACGAAGCCATCGTCATCGCCGCTGTTCGGCTGCCCATCCGGGCCGTCGTTGTCGTACTGGCTGAAGTCGACGTCACCGTCGACCTGACCGAGCATGTCGACAATCCACTCTCCCACGCGTGCATCCGCGCCGAGCGCAAAGTTCGATCCGACGACTTCGCTGATCGTGAGACTCGTCCGTACCCAACCCATCACGTCGCCAGTGACGGTCAGTCCACCACGGGACATCTCGAGGTACGAGTCGGTGACCGTGCCCCGCTGTGAGGGACCATCGAAGAGTGACTGCTGCACCATGTCGGTGGTGATGCGTGGCTCTGCTTCCGAATCGGCAAACAGGCCCAGCACGACAGGCAGACGAACCTCTCCGAATGCTGCCGTGCCCGCCGGGCTCGATCGGCGGAAGAGCGCCCGTTGGAATTCGAACGCGGATGGGTCCTGCTGGATCCGCTGGTAGTACGCTGCGGGTAACTCGATGCCCTTGGCACGGGCCGCGGCCTCGATGTCCTGGGCGGCAAGCGAGGGCGTGCCGACAGCCGCCCCCACAGCGAGGGCGGCGGTGATCACCGTGCGTGTCACGCTGAGGCTCATCGGGTGAACTCCACCGTGTAGGCGTTCGTGTCGAGGCGAAGCTCGTCATCGGGCGCCGCGACCTCGATGATGACGACGTCGGGCCTCTGGAGCGTGTCGGCGAGTGCCACGCGGAACTCGAGCAGCCCGCCGCTCTGGTTGATCAGGACGACGCGAGCACCAGCGTCGTCGAGTCGCGGGAAGGCCTCCGTGGGGGCGACGGCCGAGATCGATTCGATGCCGTCCCCGAAGAGCGCGACGACCGCTGCGCCCTCGTCACCGTTGGGACTCACGAGCGTTGCGGTGAGCGTTCCCGGGCCCGGTACCGGAGGATCTTCACCGCATGCGGTGAAGACAGACACTGCGAGAAGAGCCACGATGCGGACGGTCGGGTATCGACTTCGGGCCATTGGTGTTCGTGTTCGAGGCAGGGAGTCTATGCGGACAGTGGTCGCGCGAACGTCGGGATGGCGAGCAGGCGCTTCGTGATCCTTCCGATGTCAGATTCGGGCACTGACCCCATGCGGAGCGGTGCCGAGCGATTGTGTTAACCGGGATCGATTCCCATCGCAATGCACGCGAGCGGACCGCTCGGCGATGACCGCCCTACCCCGGGTGGGACACACCGAGGTCGCAGTATACATGTAAACCGCAGTCGGACAATGGTATACAGAGACAGCGGTCCTTCGAGCGGATTTGGGCCAGATGTCATGCAAGTGCAAGTATAGCAACGCTTTATATATATTCAGGGGTGAGTGACGGTGAAACGGGACGTTCGCGGGGCTCGCGCGAGGCCGACATACATCCTGGCTGGTTCCCATTTGCCGTGCAATCTCGGGCGGTTCGGGCGGTTCAACACCGTTCAACTCTGGTTGACCCGCACCCTTGACGCGTCTAGCTTTCGGCATCTGAACTAAGAATCATTCTTGATAAGCGGCGCCCCCCTCCAGGGCTCCGCTTCAATTGTCTGAGGGCATCGATGAGCGACGCACCCATTCTCGAGATCGAAGGTCTGGAGGCGAAGGTCGCCGAAGAGGATCTTCCGATCCTGAAGGGACTCGACCTCCAGATCGGCAAGGGAGAGATCCACGCCATCATGGGTCCGAATGGATCCGGTAAGAGCACGTTGGCGAAGGTTCTCGCGGGGCATCCGGGGTACGAGGCGACGTCTGGTACGGTCAGCTTCCGGGGAGAGGATCTCCTCGACCTCGAAGCGGACGAGCGCTCGCAGGCGGGGGTGTTCCTCGCCTTCCAGTATCCGGTCGAAATTCCGGGCGTCTCGATCGCGAATTTCCTTCGGACTGCTGTTCAGGCGCACATGCCGGACGGTGAAGAGCTCGACATCTTCGATTTCTCCGACATGCTCACGGAGCGCATGGAGATGCTCGAGATGGACGTGCAGTTCGCCGAGCGTCACGTGAACGATGGATTCTCCGGTGGCGAGAAGAAGCGGAACGAGATCCTTCAAATGGCGATGCTGAAGCCGAAGCTCGCCGTCATGGACGAGACCGACTCGGGCCTCGACATCGACGCGCTCAAGATCGTCGCGAGTGGGGTCAACAAGTTGGCCGAGGAAGACCCGGAGATGTCAGTGCTCCTGATCACGCACTATCAGCGCCTGCTGGACTACATCAAACCGGACTACGTCCACGTGATGGTGGATGGCCGGATCGTGAAGTCCGGTGGTCCGGAGGTCGCCCTCGAGCTCGAGGCTGACGGTTACAGTGAATACGAAGCGGCTGAGGCGGCCGCTTCGTCCTGATCGCGATTCTCTGACAGGGGATATCTGCCATGCCACAGAACGAAACGATTCAGGACCTCGGCCTCGACGAGTACAAGTACGATTTCGTCACCGAGAGCGAGCCGGTCTACCGAGCTCAAAAAGGGCTGTCGGAGGAGGTCGTCCGACAGATCTCGGCGCACAAGGAAGAGCCTGAGTGGATGCTCGACTTCCGCCTGAAGGCACTCGAGATCTACGAGTCGAAGCCGATGCCGAAGTGGGGGGGAGATCTCGACAGCCTCGAAGAGGTTCTCGACGAGATCTACTTCTACGTGCGACCCCAGGACCGCATGCAGCACTCGTGGGATGACGTTCCCGACGAGATCAAGGACACGTTCGAGAAGCTCGGGATTCCCGAGGCCGAACGTGAGATCCTCGCCGGCGTCGGCGCCCAGTACGAGTCGGAAATGGTGTACCACTCCCTGCGCGAGGAGTGGGAGAAGCAGGGTGTGATCTTCGACTCCATCGAGGACGGTCTGAAGAACCACCCCGAGCTCTTCCGTGAGCACTTCGGGACGATCATCCCGACGGCGGACAACAAGTTTTCCGCGATGAACTCGGCCGTGTGGTCCGGCGGTTCCTTCGTGTACATCCCGAAGGGCGTCTCACTCGACACGCCGTTGCAGGCGTATTTCCGGGTGAACCAGGAGCGCATGGGCCAGTTCGAGCGGACACTCATCATCGTCGATGAGGGCGCTCAGGCTCACTACATCGAGGGGTGCACCGCTCCGGTCTACTCGACCGAGTCGTTTCACTCCGGCGTCATCGAGATCATCGTCAAGAAGAACGCCCGGTTCCGTTACACGACGATCCAGAACTGGTCGAACAACATGTACAACCTGGTCACCCAGCGTGCGATCGTCGAAGAGGGCGCGCACATGGAGTGGCTGGACGGGAACCTCGGGTCGAAGCTGACCATGAAGTATCCGTCCTGCTATCTGATGGGTGAGGGTGCGCATGGGGAGATTCTCTCCATCGCCTATTCGGGCGACGGGCAGCATCAGGACACGGGTGGGAAGGTGATCCATGCTGCGCCGTACACCACGTCTTCGATCGTGTCGAAGTCGATCTCCAAGGGACACGG
>CALHIO010000275.1 GCA_938030915.1 uncultured Gemmatimonadota bacterium | reverse complement strand
GCCTGGTTGGCGTCGGACGCGAGTTGCCCGGCCCGCGCCCGATCGTCGGGCGAGGGGGGTTGGGTGCTCGCGGGCGCCAAGCACGCGTACGGACCGGAGCCCGGGTACACACGAATGAGCTCCAGCTCCTGGCCGAGAAGCGGCTCGATACCGGCCGCGGCGACCATCGCGCATACACCGAATGTCCAGGCCGTGCGCCACATTCCGGCTGACCTGTGGGGCATGTTTCCAGAGGCGAAAAAGCCCGGAGCTGTCGCCTCGGAAGGCACAGCTCCGGGTATGAGGTACTACTGAAAGCTTCAGGACCCGAAATGGGGTGTCAAGCAAGGGACAGGCTTGAAATATTTCATACTCCTCGGGGATCCACGGTCCGATGCCAGCCGCGGTACAAACGCGACGCCTTACGTGGCCTCCGAGAACCATGTATCGGGGCCCGCTATATTGTGCAGAGCGGGTTCGTCGCGCTGCATGGACGTGCGCGCCCAAGACGCCATATTTCGCCCTCACACCCCTCATTCCCCCAGGTTCGACGTGCGTCCCAAGCTCCTCATCTTCGGCGTAACGTTCCCCGTTATCATGGCGTTGGACGTCGTCACGAAGCGTTGGGCTCTTCGCGAGCTTGCGAGTCTCGGCCACGGGCATGAACTGCTCGGCGGTCTGGTCCCGCTCACGCTCGCCTTCAACAAAGGTGCGGCGTTCGGCATGAGGGTGGGCGAGGATTCGCGCTGGTTCTTCATTCCGGTCACGATTCTGGCGCTGATTCTGCTCGCGGTCCTGTACAAGCAAGCCGAACAGCGTGACTTCCTGCGGATCAGTGCGATTTCTCTGGTCGTCTCCGGCGCGATTGGAAACCTCTACGACCGCGTTCGGTGGGATCGGGGTGTGGTGGATTTCCTCGGGCCGGTTGATCTCGGACTCTGGGATTTCCCGATCTTCAACGTCGCCGACATGGCGATCACCTGCGGTGCAATCCTCCTTGCCATTTCATTCTGGATTGAGGAGCAGCAGGAGAGAGCAAAAGAGGCTGCAGCTTCGTCGGCGGGCGCCGAGGCTGAGGCCGAAGAGGTCTCGGGCGAGGAGGATGGTTCGGGAACGGAAGCGCCGCCCGAGGATGCAGCGGCCGAGTCGCCGAAGCCCGGCGGCTGAGTTCGGGAAGCCGGGCTACTCGATGCGGGCCAGCACGAAGAGCAGGTATTCGATCCTGCGTCCGTTCATTTGCGTGACCCGGAATTGACCGGTTTCGACATCGACCTCGTCACCGACGACGGGAATCCGGTCCAGACGTCCCAGGACGAAGCCACCGATCGTGTCGTACCCCTCGTCTTCGTCGTCCGTGGGCTCGAAGCTGAGGCGCTGAGACACGTCACGTAGCGAGGTGCCTCCCCAGATGCGAACTCGCCCGCCGCTGAGCGGCTGGAATGCCTGGGGCTCGTCGCCTTCATGTTCGTCCTGGATTTCGCCAATGATCTCTTCGATGAGGTCCTCGAGCGTCACCAGCCCGGCCGTTCCACCGAACTCGTCGACGACGATGGCCATCTTGGTGAGCTGAGACCGCATTTCCGGGATCAGGTTCTCGACCCGTTTGGTCGATGGGGCGAACGGGAGGGGACGGATGAGGGGCTCGAGCTCCGTCTCCCCGTCTCTGGCCGCTTTCCATACGTCGCGACCGATCACGACCCCCTGAATGTTGTCGAGGTTCTCCTCGAAGACAGGGAGTCTCAGATGACCGGTGTTGAGCATCGTCTCCTGAACTTCCTCGAGTGTCGCCGTATTCGGGACACCGATCATGTCGGTGCGGGGCGTCATCACCTCGCCGATCGACACCTCATCCAGGTTGATCACCTTGCTCACCACGGAGTATTCGTCCTCGTCGAGCGTTCCTTCTCGCCGCCCGATCTCCGCCAGGACTTCGATTTCCGCCCGACTGACGGTGGGCTGTTCCCCGGACGGAGCGATCGCCTTAGACACCCACGCGAGAGGGATAAGCACAGGCTTCATGCTGACGATCAGGACCTGAAGTGTTCGTGCCGTCGCCGGCGCCAGGCCTTTCCAGTAGGTGGCCCCGATCGTCTTAGGTATGATCTCGGTAGCGAGTAGAACCAGTAGGGTGAGGACCCCGGAGAAGACCCCGACCCAGGCGTCCCCGAACACGTGTGCGGCCTGCGCGCCGCCCATCGCCGCACCGATCGTGTGTGCGATCGTGTTCAAGGTGAGGATCGCGGCGATTGGTTCTTCGACGTTGTGTCGAGCCTTCTCGAGCCACTCGCCCGCCCACTCGCCGCGGCTCTTGAGCAGCGCAACGTGCGAATGGGAAATGGAGAGAAAGACTGCTTCGAGAATCGAGCAGAGAAACGAGATCGACAGCGCGACTACGACAATCGCAACGAGTGTGATCATAGGCCGCAAAGATAACGACGGCGGCCCCCGCCCGGCGACCCGCACGTGCCCTTGATGCGGCTGCAGGCGCAGGACCTATTATCCGTCCCGGGCCCATGGCATCCGAATCCCGATGTGAGTTTCGCCGACGATCGAGCCCGTTCCTGGCACGGAAACGCCTCATTCCCTACGAGTCCAAACATTCGATGAACGCCCGCCTCGTGCTCTCCACGCTGACGATCGCAACGCTTGCCGCCTGCTCGGGGGGCAGCGGCGTCCCGCATGCGGCACCACCCGCGCCCGTCGGTAGCCCCGATACCGATGCCACCTACTACGTCTATGTCGGAGCGGAATCCGCGGATCTCATTCACCGCGTGAAGCTCGACGCCAGTGGCGTCTCGATCGATCAGACGACGCCCGTAGGTGAAATGGCGGTGGAGAACGAAGGGCCGCATGGACTCAACGTGTCGCCCGATGGGGAATTTCTGTACATGACGACGGCTCACGGCGTGCCGGATGGAAAGCTGTGGAAGTTCGATGCAGGCCCGGACACGCTGGTATCGAGGCCGATTCTGCTGGGCAACTTCCCGGCTACGCTCGATCTGACGCCCGATGGCCTCTACGCCTTCATTGCGAATTTCAACCTGCACGGGGAGCACGTGCCGTCGACCGTCTCGGTCGTCTACACGCCGGATATGGTCGAGGTGGACCAGATTCCGACGTGCACCATGCCTCACGGGCTGCGGATGTCTCCCGACGGTCTCTTTGCCTATTCACTGTGCATGATGGACGACCAACTCGTCGAGATCGATACGCGGACCTTCGAGGTCTCGCGCCGCTTCTCGGTTTCGACCGGCGCAGAGGCGCCCCTCACGGATTACGAAACGCCCGAGGTGATGACGGGTGCCAACGGCATGATCCGGGGCGGTTCGATGCCGATGGCTCAGATGGAGATGAAGGATCCGAGCTGCTCACCGACATGGGTGCAGCCCGCGCCCGACGATCGGACCCTGTTCGTGGCATGCAACAAGTCGGACGAGATCCTGGTGATCGACCGCGAGAGCTGGTCGCTAGTCCGTAAGTTCCCGGCGGGCCGGGGCCCGTACAATCTGGGGATCTCGGGTGACGGTGCGGTGCTGGTCGCTTCGCTCAAGAGCGCGGGGCAGGTGCAGTTCTTCGATGCCGCGTCGGGAGAAAGCGGCGCGATCGTGCCGTCGACGACCACCGTGACGCACGGCGTTGCGCTGACTCCGGACGCTCGATACGCCTTCGTGAGCGTGGAAGGGAAGGGCGCGGAGCCCGGAAAGGTCGACGTGTACGACCTGCGCAACTACGAGCTGGTAGGTTCGGTCGGGGTCGGTCAGCAGGCGGGCGGGATCATCTTCTGGCGGATGGAGCCCGCGGGCTGAAGCCGTGAGGCCGGCGCATGGGAGCGGCCCCTACGAGATCGGACGTCCTTTCGGCAGCACCTTTGCGGCCCACAGCCCCGAGTTCATGTCGCTGAAGAACACGTGGCCTTTGTACGGCTGTCCGCCCCACACACTGACCTGGTTGGGCAGATAGCCCCCAGGATCCTGGGGCTTGTAGATCGCAATCTCCCGCCCCTGCGCCATGAGATCGCCCATGAGCTCGCCAGAGACGTCTACGACGCGGAGACCGCCCTTGTAGTAGGCCTGGTAGAGAATATCCTCTTCGACCCACAGGTTGTGCGCACCCGCCTCCGGGACCTCGTAGCGCGCGACATCTCGCGGGTTCTCGGGATCGGTGAAATCGATGATATGCAGGTAGCCGCTCATGCGTCCCTGAACGCCGCCCTGTCCGGTGACCGGGTCGTACGGCTGATTGTCCGCCCCCTCTCCGGCCCACGCCGCGCCACGCCCGCCCCCGATCTCGTCACCCAGGAATAGGTAGAACTTTCCGGTGGACGCCTGGGCATAGGGGAACGCGGCATGAGTGGCCCCCACGGGATAGGGCACGGCGGTGACGAAGACCGGATTCTCGATCGAACCGCCCCACCGCCCGTTGCCCACGTCCACGACAACTACGCCGGTCTGCCACTCCGACGAATACGCGATTCCGTCGTGGACCCATATGTCGTGAATGCGGCTGTCCGGGTGATTGTACTCGCTCACGAATTTCGGCTCGTACGGATCGCGTACGTCGATGATCACGTACTTGTCGCCCGCTGCGAGGGCGAAGAGGTAATCATCCGTCGCAAACATGTTGTGCACACCTCCGGTGACCCCGTTCGAGTCGAACGTCGAGGCGATCACCGGATTGGCCGGATCGGCCATGTCGAGGATGACCACGCCGTTCCGCCGGTTGGACGCCCCTTCACGCGAGAGCGCAGCGTAGCGTCCGTCCGGAGAAACCTTCACGTCATTCACCGTGCGTGCGTCCACCTGGATCGAGTCGACCTTGGTGATGGTTGCGGGATCGGTCACGTCCCAGAAGAACGCCCAACCGTTGGCGGCCCAGGTCCCGGTGACCGCGTAATCGCGCCCATCGACGCCCTCGAAGACCCAGAGATCGGAGGTGTGTGAGTTGGTGACGGGGCCGCGCCCCTGAAGCTCGATTTCTTGAACGGCCTCACGGCCGTGCACGAGTACGGTGGTCCGCGCCGTAAGGGGCCCGGACATCGCGAGTAGCGTGTAGCGGCCCGGGACTTCGGCCACGAACGCACCGCCTTCGACGATCGCCGATGCACCCGGCGCTCGGATCGAGTCGTCGGGCACGAAGGTATAGGCCCACGTGATCGGCAGATTATCGACGGACCGGCCGGCGGTGGTCCCCGTTGCACGGAAGTGCAGCACGTCGCCGGTGCGAGCGGTTTCCGCCCCCCCTTCGATGGCCAGTGCGTCTGCGGGGAATGCCTCCACGGCATACGACCGTGTCGCCGAGCCGGCCTCGAACGTCGAGGTGAGCGTGACGGAGCCTTCCTTGTGGGCGGTCAGTGTGCCCCAGCGATCCACACTCGCGACGTCGGGCGCTGAACTCGACCACGAGACTACGGCCCCGGGCCGCCGGGAATCGTCCGCGTGATACGCGTCCGCGCCGTGGGTTACCGTCGTGCCCACGAAGATCCGGTCGGACGAGGCGTGCACATCCAGCCGCACGATCGGCGGCCATGTGACCGTGACCGGAATCGTCAGCGCCTCGGCCGTGGCGGTCGCATCAGGTTCCAGCGCCACAGTGGCCACGATCTCGTACGTACCGGCCTCGAGCCCCTGCACACGACCGTCCCGGACACGGAGTGCGCCTCGTGGTGCCGCAAAGCGCACGGCCACGTCGACCGCCTGCCCGGACGCGTCGAAGACGTCGACGGTGAGCGGGGTGGATCGTCCGACCACGACCTCCACCGCGGTCGGCTCGGCGACCAGCCGAAGCGCCCCCGTCTGGCCTGATCCCGTTGACGGCAGGAGGAATGCAAGGGATCCGAGAAGGGCGAAGCTGCCCGTGGCTCGACTCAACAGACGATTTGTGCGCGCGTGTCTATACATTACTCCACCTCGCCCTGGACCTGGTCGCCGACTTCGCTCGCGCAACCTCGCCGACCGGGGCGCGATGGAGCAAGGTGCGGACGCGCCGTCCGTACCGTCGTTGAATCGGAGCCCGTCGAATGCAAAAGCTCTTCGTTCGTTGTTCGATCATCCTCGTCGCGTTCGCGCTCGCGGCACCCCTCGCCGCGCAGAATCGTGTCACCTCACCGGAAGACTTCTTCGGTCACGAAGTGGGGGCGGATTACCTGCTCTTCAACTATGAGCGGATGCACGAGTACGTCATCCAGCTCACGAACGAGTCGGACCGAATGGTTCTCGACACGATCGGATACACGGAGGAGGGGCGCCCCCAGTTTCAGGCGATCATCACGTCCCCCGGGAACCACACGAATCTCGCCCGCTACAGGGAGATCAGCCGCCGGCTCGCGAAATCGGAGGGTGTGAGTCGCGAGGAGGCCCGGCAACTCGCGGACGAGGGCAAGGCGATCATCTGGATCGATGGCGGACTGCACGCAACCGAGGTCCTCGGTGCTGCTCAGCTGACCGAGATGATCTACCGCCTCAATGAATACACGGACGCGGAAACGACCCGGATCCTCGACGATGTCGTGATCCTCGCCACGCACGCCAACCCGGACGGCATGACCCTCGTCTCGGACTGGTACATGCGTGTCGACGACCTTATGGCCCGCTCGACCTCGGGCGTTCCGGTGCTCTACAACAAGTACGCCGGCCACGATAACAACCGGGACTTCTACATGGCTGCGCTCGCCGAGACGCAGAACATGAACCGGTCCATGTATCGCGAGTGGTTTCCGCAGATCGTGTACAACCACCATCAGACGGGTCCGCAGGGGACCGTGATGTTCGCGCCTCCGTTCCGGGATCCGCCGAACCATTACCTCGACCCGCTCATCATCACTTCGCTCGACCGGGTCGGATCGGCAATGCACCAGCGCTTCGTTCTGGAAGGAAAGGGTGGCACGACGATGCGCTCCGGTGCCTCGTACTCCACGTGGTGGAACGGTGGTCTGCGTACGACGCCGTACTTCAAGAACATGATCGGCCTGCTCACCGAGACGATCGGGCACCCAACCCCGATCGAGATTCCCTTCATCCCCAGGCGGCAGATGCCCAAGGGAGACATTCCTCTCCCGGTGGAGCCGGGCCCGTGGCATTTCCGTCAATCGGTCGAGTATTCACAGACGGCGAATTGGGCCGTGCTGGACTATGCGTCACGGAATTCCGACCACCTGCTCTTCAACATCTGGCAGATGGGGCAGAATTCGATCGAGCGGGGCAACACCGATTCGTGGACGACGTTGCCCTTCGAGATCGATGCGGCCGCCGAGGCGATCGATCGGGGTACGCGTGATGACTGGCAGCGTATCCTCCGAAACCCGGCCGACCGGGATCCACGAGGCTTCATCATCCCCCGCGATCAGCGCGACTTCCCGACGGCGACGAAATTTGTGAATACGCTGCTGTACAATGGGGTCGACGTGCATCGTGCGACGGGTGACTTCATGGTCGGAGGCACGAGCTATCCCGCTGGCTCCTACGTCGTGAAGGCCGCGCAGGCGTTTCGTCCCCATGTGCTCGACATGTTCGAGAAGCAGCAGCACCCCAACGACTTCGCTTATCCGGGGGCGCCCCCCACGGCGCCGTACGACAACACCGGATGGACGCTTGCATGGCAGATGGGTGTGGAGTACGACCGGGTCATGGAGGGCTTCGACGGGCCCTTCGAATTGATCGACGACATCATCGACGGTCCGCCCGCAGGCGTGGTGGCAAACGCCGACGGAGCGCGCGGCTTCGTCGTCGACCACATCAATGACGCGTTCGTCGCCGTAAACCGCACGTTAGCTGCGGGTGATGGCGTGTGGTGGTACACGGACGAAGTTACGGCGGGTGGGCAGACGTTCGGTGTCGGAGCCTTCTACCTCGAGACGGACCGGGAAAGGATCGAGCAACTCGCCGAGGAGAAAGGGCTCGATTTCGTCGGGGTGCCGCAGCGTCCGAGCGGCAACGCGATGCAGCTGGATCGTGTGAAGATCGGTCTATGGGACCAGTACGGGGGGTCGATGCCGTCCGGCTGGACGCGGATGATTCTCGAGGACTTCGAATTCGACTTCGACGTTCTGTTTCCACCGGACTTCGACGAC
>CALHIO010000274.1 GCA_938030915.1 uncultured Gemmatimonadota bacterium | reverse complement strand
GCCCGGTCCACTCGAACGGGATGTCGTCTCCGGCGAGATGAGCTGGCTCGAGTACGTCACGCCGTCGGTCGGAGACGTGCTATTCGAGGTATGCCGCGATGAAGATGTCGCCGCCGGTCTGGTGAGCCTCGCCGGGATCGTCGCGGATCAAAACGGTGAGGGCGTTCCCCTGGCGACCGTCCGGGTCCAATACACCGAGTTCCGACTTCCGTCGGGCCTGATTCTGCAGGATCGGCAGTGGATGGAAATCACGACGACTCGAACCGGCTTCTTCAAGTTCTGTGGTGTCCCGCCCGATACGCGACTCACCGTCGACGCCAGTCTCGACGATGTCACCTCGGACCCGATGGTCCTGGAAATCCCCGCGCACGAAATGGGTCGCATGCTCGTCATTGAGCTGTTCAGCGGAACCGGCGCCGAACGTGTCCCGTAACACAGATGTCCCTCGCCTCGCCCGCAGTAACGTCATGATGCGTTCTTCCCGTCTCTGTTCCGCCCTGGCGGTGGCTTTCTTGCTCGCGCCTGCCGCAGCTTCCGCTCAGACCGTCCTCGTCCGCGTGATCGGTGACGACGGTGGGCGCCCCATGGTGGGTGCGGTCGCCTCGCTCATGAACCCCGCGGGCGTGATGGTGACGAACACCCTGACGGACGAGCGCGGGCGAGCCCTCTTCCTCGACGTTCCACTCGGCACCTATACGGTGCGGGCCGAGATGATCGGAAAGGCTACGGCCCAGACGGATGCCTTCGAGATCGTGGCGGGATCCTCGATTGCACGGGATCTGATGCTCGAATCCAGTGCGATCCTCCTGGAAGGGATCGAGGTCGAGGCCGACGCCGGGCGGTGTCAGGTACGCCCCGGCGGGGAAGGGCTCCTGGTAGCCGGTGTGTGGGAAGAGGCGCGCAAGGCGTTGTCCGCCGCCTCGATCACCGATCAGGTCGGTGCGTATCGGTACGAGCTGATGAGCTACGACCGGCAGCTCGACCGCCAGAGCGGGACCATCATGTCGGAGGAGCAGAGCCGCCAGGAAGGGTACATGACGACACCGTTCGAAAGCCGCCCCGCCGAGGACCTGGTGGAGAACGGCTTCGTTCAGCGTGACGGTCGAGATTTCCTGTACTACGCCCCCGATGCATCCGTCCTTCTCTCGGATGCGTTCCTCGACACGCACTGCTTCAAACTGGCGCAGTCGAGGAACGAGGAAGGTCTGGTGGGTCTCGGCTTCGAGCCCACGGGTGACGAGAAGAGCGTGCCGGACATCCAGGGCACGATGTGGCTCAACCCCGAGACCGCAGAGCTGCAGTGGCTGGAGTACCAGTACACCTTCCTCGATGAGGAGATGACCTCCGAGATGGTCGGTGGCCGCGTCGACTTCGAGAGAATGCCGAACGGCACGTGGATCGTCCCCGAGTGGTGGATCCGCATGCCGATCATGGAGAACCAGACGGGGTTCGACCGGCGCGTGCGGAACTACATCGCGCAGTACCATCAGACGGGTGGCCTGGTACTCGAGGTCCGTGAGGCGGGAGGGCGGAGCCTCGGTCAGCGCGCCGAAACCGGTGGCATCGAGGGCGTGGTCCGAGACAGTCTCGGCATCCCCAAGCGGGGTGTTCGCGTCGGCGTGGTCGGCTCCAATCAGGAGGTGTACTCCAACGGCGAGGGCGAGTACAGCATCACCGGACTGGCCGCGGGCCGGTATCAGGTCCGTTTCGTGGACGCGCAACTCGAGGACATGGGGTACATCCCCAACCCGGTCGAACGCGACGTCATCCGGGGGGAGATGGCCTTCCTCGAGTTCTTCACGCCCTCGATTGGAGATGTACTCTTCGAGGCGTGCGAGGGTGAGGAGCGGGAACAGGGAAGCGTCCTGCTCGCCGGGTCGGTGTTGGACCGCAGGGATCGCCCCGTGCCGAACGCGCTCGTCCAGATCGCATGGGCGGGGTATGCCGCCGCGGGTGGCGGAAACATCGAACGTATCCGCGACATCACCGAGAGCACGGACGGCTTCTCGACTACGTCCAACGCCACGGGCTTTTTCAAGTTCTGCGGCGTCCCGGCCGGGCGGCGACTTACGGTGCAGGCAAGCCTGGACACCGATCGTAGCGACGAGGTGGAGATCTCGGTCCCGGGCGGCCAGACGGGCCAGATGACCGTGCTCAGGATCCGCGGTCGCTGATCTCCATCTGGCGGGTCCGTTCGGCCGCCTCGTAGCTTCGGCTGCTCCCCACCCGCCGGTCGGTGCGGGTGTTCCTTCAGCCGCTCGTGCTCCCATGTCTCGCTCGCTTCAGACGCGCCGTTCCACCGTTCTCTCGCTCGTCGCGATCCTGTGCGCGGTCCCCGCATCGGCCCAGGATCGCATGTCCGCTACCGAGCGGCTCGCGGACTTCGAGCGACACGAGGCGCTCGTTGCTTCGTCCCCGTTCCGTGGGCTGCCGTGGCAGCGTCTCGGACCGACCAACATCAGCGGTCGCGTCACGGACATCGCGGTCGCTGAGCCGCGAGGAGAGACGTACACGATGTACGTCGGCGCGGCGGGAGGTGGCGTGTGGAAGACCGAGAATGAGGGCGTGACGTGGTCACCGGTATTCACCGACCAGGTCACTGCCTCGATCGGCGACATCGCCATCGCCCCCTCCGACCACGACCAGGTCTGGGTGGGTACGGGCGAGGCGAACATCTTCCGCTCGTCTCACGCGGGCGCGGGAATCTACAAGTCCACGGATGCGGGTGCGTCGTGGACGCACATGGGGCTTGCAGAGACGCAGACGATCGGGCGAGTCGTCGTGCACCCGACGGATCCCAACACCGTGTGGGTTGCCGCGAGCGGGCACGAATACCGTGACAATCCGGACCGAGGTGTCTACCGCACGCGCGACGGTGGTCAGACGTGGGAGAACGTCCTCTTCGTCGACGACATGACCGGGGCGATCGACCTCGTCATCCACCCGGAGGACCCCAACACCCTCTTCGCTGCAACGTGGCAGCGGCGGCGGGCCAAGTTCAACGATCCACGGAACGAGCCGGCGTTCACAGGCTCTGACGACTATTTCACCGGGTCCGGAATCTGGAAGAGCACGGACGCAGGCTCGACGTGGCGGCAGATCAATGATGGTCTCGTCGACGCTCGATATCGCGGTCGGATCGGTCTCGATATCGCGCGGTCGAATCCGGATGTCGTGTACGCGTTTCTGGACAACTACGAGATCGCGCGTGAGGCGCCCGAAGGTGCGACCGATGCGTACGGTCGGCCGAGAGGTGGAATCATCCGCGGGGCGACGGTCTTCCGCTCGAGTAATGGGGGGGAGAGTTGGGAGCGCACGAGCGAGCACAACGCGTACATGGAGAGTTTGGGGGGCACCTACGGTTGGGTCTTCGGTCAGATGCGGGTCGACCCCAACGACGAGAACAAGATCTACGTCATGGGCGTGCAGCTTCACGTATCCGAGGACGGCGGACGCACGTTCGAGCGTATTACCGGCACTCATGTGGATCACCATGGCCTGTGGATCGACCCGAACAACTCGGAATACCTCGTCAACAACAATGACGGTGGCGCCTACGTCTCCTACGACGGCGGCGACAACTGGCGTTTCTTTGTCGAGATACCGGTCGTGACGTTCTTCAACGTGAACTACGACCTGGGTGACCCGTTCCGGGTCTACGGGTCGGTCCAGGACCACGGCTCGTTCTCCGCAGAGGTCGATCTGAGTCAGGGCCGTCACGCGATCCCGGCGGTGGCATGGCAGAATGCACCGGGTGGAGAAGGGAGTCATCACGCGATCGATCCGATCGACACGGATATCGTGTATTCGGCCGGCTTCTACGGCTCGATCTCACGCACGGACGTCGAGACCGGTGAGTCGACGCCGATCATGCCTCAGGTCGAGGAAGGGGCGGATCCACTTCGAGGGCAGTGGCTCGCGCACTTCATCCTCTCACCGCACAACGGGGACGTGATCTATCACGGCATGAACTACGTCTTCCGGTCCACCGATCGTGGCGACTCGTGGATGCGCATCTCGCCCGACCTCAGCGCGAATGATCCGGATCGTCTCGGGGACATTCAGTTCCAGACGATCACGGCGCTCTCCGAGTCACCGATTCGGCAGGGCCTTCTGTACGCTGGCACCGACGATGGGCACGTCTGGGTGATGCAGGGTCCGAACGACGGGTGGACCGAGATCACGGAGGGGCTGCACCCTGGGCGCTTTACCTCCGAGGTCGTTGCGTCGGAGTACGACGAGTCCACGGTCTATGTGACACAAAACGGACGGCGCAGCGATGATTTCGCCCCGTACGTGTGGCGCTCCACGGATTACGGTCAGACGTGGGAGAGCCTCGCAGCGAACGTGCCGACCGGGCCGGTGAATATCATCCGGGAGGATCCGCGAAACGAGAATCTCCTCTATCTGGGGACGGACGTCGCGGTCTACGTGTCGCTGGACCGGGGTCAGACGTGGGACGTTCTGGCCAATGGGATGCCGAGCACCTTCGTGCACGACCTCGTTATCCATCCGCGCGAAGACCTGATGGTCGCGGCGACCCACGGTCAGGGCATGCTGGCCTTCGACGTGCGTCAGCTGCAGCAGCTGACACCGGCGATCACGGCGTCCGGTTCACATCTCTTCGATGCGGAGGACGGCCTGCTCCCACCGGCTGGCCGGCGCTTCGGCGCGCAGCACCAGAGTGCGTGGATGCATGTCTGGCTGGGCGACGCGTCGGAAGGTGTGATCGAGATCCGGGATGCGGACGGGGACGTGTACTCTCGTCTGCCAGTTGGAGGCCACCGTGGCCTGCACCAGGTGGAATGGGTGCTTCAGCGTGATGCGGAGGACCTGCCGCTGAACCAGGCTGCGTTCGGACGGCGCAACTACGTCCCCGCTGGCACCTACACGGCCGTGCTTCAGGTGGGCTCTGTCGAGCATTCCACCACGTTCGACGTCGGACGACGCTGATCGCTCGGGTGATCACGATGAGAGAGTACGGTGCAGGGGGCGCCCGATGAATCGGGCGCGTGTGATGTCCGGTCTGGACGTACTCGTGTCGGGGAACGGTCCCGATCTGCGTGGGGAGCGGCTCGGCTTGATTCTCCATCCGGCATCCGTCACGTCAGAGCTGGGATTCTCCGCGGACGTGCTGCTCGACTCCGGGCTACAACTCGAGGTCCTCTTCGGGCCGCAGCATGGGGCACGGGGTGAGAAGCAGGACAACATGATCGAGTCCGATCACTACACCGATCCCGTCACGGGACTTCGCGTGCATTCGCTCTACAGCGAGGTGCGGAAGCCGACGCCGGAGATGCTCGACGGTCTCGACGCGGTCCTGTTCGATCTGCAGGACGTCGGGGTTCGCGTCTACACGTTCGTCTGGACGATGGCCCTCGCCATGGAGGCGTGTGCGGAGGCCGGGGTCCGCTTCGTGGTACTCGATCGTCCGAACCCGATCGGTGGACTCGTCCGTGAAGGACCGGTGCTTCGCGAGGAGTACGTGTCCTTCGTCGGACTGCATCCGATTCCGTTGAGACACGGCCTGACGGCGGGGGAGCTGGCGCGGTGGCTGGTCCGGGTTCGTGGGATCGACGTCGATCTCACGGTCGTACCGTGCATGGGCTGGCGACGCTGGATGTCGTGGGACGACACGGGACTCCCCTGGGTCATGCCGAGTCCGAATCTGCCCACGCCGACCTCATGCGACGTCTACCCGGGCATGGTGCTCTTCGAGGGCACGCTGCTCTCGGAGGGCCGCGGAACGACCCGACCGTTCGAGTTGTTCGGTGCACCGTGGCTCGATCCCCACGCGCTGAACGTGCACGTCGGACGCGGGCTGGGCGACGGTCTGGAGCTTCGTCCGTGTCACTTCGAACCGACGTTCCAGAAGCATCAGGGGAAGGTGTGTGGCGGTGGTCAGCTGCACGTCACCGATCGAAGTCAGCTTCGTTCGGTTCGGGCCGCAGTGTCACTCCTCGCGGCATGTCGCGCGGTGGGGCCGGATCCATTCCCGTGGCGTCCGCCCCCGTACGAATACGAGGAGACGCTGATGCCGATCGACATTCTCTGGGGGGACGACAGCCTCCGGATCGGGATCGATGCCGGAGCCGGGCCGGACGAGATTCTGGAGGGCGTCGACGCCGAACTGACCCGTTTCAGCGCGCACGTGGAACCGGATCTGCTCTACGAGTAGCCGCCCACATTCGGGGGTGTGGCGCGTCCAGTCAGCGGCACCCGCTGGTCTGATCGAAGACCACGGCGACCTGGAGCTCGAGGATGTCGCCAGGGTCGACCTGCATCTCCTGGGTCGTGCATTTCGGGCCGGCGACCATGTCGATCTCGATGCTCATGTAGGCCGATATCGGCCAGTCCAGTACGAATTCCGCGTCCTGCTTCCCGCCGACGTGTCCGATGGACGTGCGTCCGCTCGGGGTGAGCGCGAAGAGTCGCACGTCGTTGAAGTTCATGTTCCGGATGACGAGGCGGATACGCGGAGGACGGTCGGTCGACGAAAAACCGTAGGGGTCGCCGCTGGTGCCTACCCCCGGAGATGCGCACGCTGCGAGCGCCATGCCCAGCAGAAGTGCCAACGGTACGAGTCTTCGGGGGCTGACCAACGCGCGTACCGGTCCGATTAGCGTCGCCCTGCCTGACACGGCTGGAGACCGATATTCGCCGGGATCACCACCCAAACCCGGGCGTTCGGGTCCACGGAGAGCGAGTTGGTCCTGCAACCGCGGCCCCCGACTTCGTCGATCGCGAAGTAGATCGGAATCGCGGGGTTCCAGGCGATGCGGAAGCGCTCATCCGTCTTGCCCGTCACGCGTCCGAGTCGGATGCGCTGGCCGGAGCGGATCGCCCAGATCGTGACGTCGTTGAAGTTGCTGTTCTGAACGTCGATCTGGATGGGGTCTTCCCCGGCGCTCGAACCCGGGATCGCGTTCGGGTCGAACGGATTGTGCGAGCCAGCGCCGCCCCCGCCGCAGCCCGAGAGGACGGCAGCAAGCGCGAGCGGCAAGACACGAATCAACGGGTTGTGCAGGCTCATGTTCATCGTAACGCACATCATACGCTTTGGTTCCGCCCCGAGCGACGGCCGGAGGGGACGACGCCCGGCCTCGGACACTCTGCGGGACGGTCGTTCCCGAATGGGGGCTACCGACCCCGGGAGAGCTGCTCGTCGAACGCAATGAGGTCGAAGGGCTCTTCGACGTCGACGCGATCGAGGGCAGGCAGCTGGGCGGCAAGGTCCGATGACTGACCCAGAAGCTCCCGATCGAAGAGTGCCAGGTCACGTTCGCCGGCCTCTTCGCTCGAGTCGGAGGTCGAGAAGACCACGTCGCCCAACTGGCGCTTCTCGAGCTCGAGATGGCGACGCACGGCATCGCTGGCCTCGTATTGCTCCCGGATAGCCGAGAATCGGTAGAACACGTCACCGTCGTCCGCGATGGATACGTCTCCGTCGAGGGCGCTCATGAGCTCATCCAGCAGGCCGGTTACGTCGCTCTTCGACGCGCGCACATCCGGTACGGTGCTCCTCACGTGGTGGAGGGCCTCGCTCAGCGCGATCGGTCGTCCACGAAGCGCGCGGTCGTAGACGAAGCCGGTCAGGACACGCCGAAGGTTACGACGACCCCTACGGCGGTTTTCCAGCTTGACGCCGGCCATGCGCGTAAGAGGACCCGCGAAGAAGAGGAGACTGAACACGACGGGGATGATCACCAGGGCCCAGAAGGCTGCCGGACCACCGATTCCGAGTCGCGGAAAGATGAACCACGGAGCGGTCGCCGAGGCGATCAGCGTGAATGAGTTCATGCCCGCGACGATTGCGTTGGCCCCCGGCGAGTTGCCGGTCAGCTCGAGCTCTGGCTCCAGCCTCATCCACGCCGGGTTCGGCGGGCGCGTGGCGCTCGACCCCCTCGCCGAGGCCATGAGACCAGGAAACGCATAGACGAGCTCCCCGTCGGGCGAGACCGCCGCCTCACCGTCGTACGCGCCGAGCAGGCGACCCATCTCGTCTTCGGCTTCCGGAAAGGTCGAGCCCGTGTGCTCGACCAGTTCGGCCGTGGTCACGACGCCCGCGCGTGACCTGATCAGACGGAGCTTGCTACGGTCGAGCTGCGTCCGAGTAGGACGTGGCTGATCGGGCCCGAAGACGAAGGCAAAGACCTTCTTGTAGAAGGGGACCTTGTCGTCCCTGGGGAGGCTTCGCTCCCATCGGTGGCCGTAGTACGGCCGGCCGATCCGCCATCGAGGTCCCCAGATCCAGTACCAGAAGATCGGGTCGAATCCGATCGATCCGCCACCGCGTCTCCCGCCGAAGCCACCGCGCGAGTCGTTGCCACGCTGGCTCGCAAAAATTGCCGCGATCACCAGGACGATCATGACGACGAAATAGACGACGAGCATCACCACGATCCACGCCTTGAACGCCCCCCGGGCGATCGACCGGAAGCGGGACCAGACTCTCGAGAGGAGGGGCTCACTGCCTCGCTCGATCATTCCGGGGTCAAAGTCGTAGACGAGCTCCCCGGAGTCCGTTACGGCCAGATGTCCCCTGTGAGACTCGAGGAGCGCCTTGAGGCCGGCGCGCACGGCATCCGCAGGTAGTCCGGAGTCAGCGACTACGTCGCCGACCGTGGCCGTCCCCTTCAGCCGCCTCAGGGAGGCGAGAATATCGACCTGTTCACCGGCTGCGACGAGCGTACTCACGATACGGCCGGTCGGACCGTCATGAGGCGGCGGTGGCCGCCTCGGGCTGCGCTCCTGAGAGGCCGTCGGCTTCGTCCATGAGGGCGAGCACGCGCTCGTCCGCGCCGTCCTCCGTTCCGAGACTGACCAGCCAGAACGCCAGGGTCGACAGCACCATCGCGGGGAAGACTTCGTGGAGGATCTCGGCGCCCGGTACGTACTCCCAGCCGAGGAGAACGCCGATCCCGACGACGAAGGAGGTGATCACACCGGCTCCACTTCCCCTCCGCCAATGAAGTCCGAAGATGATTGCGGGGAAGAAGCAGGCGCCGTACAGGCTCCCGCTGAAGGCCGTCAGCTCGACAATGCCGTCGGGTGGGTTGAGCGAAATGATCGCGGTGATCAGGGCGAAGAGCGCAACCCAGCCCCGGGTCCAGAACATCTCGGCCTTCTCGGTCCGCCCGGGCTTGAGCACGCTGACGATGTCGCGCTCGGTCGTGGACGCCATGACCAGGAGCACGGAGTCGAGGGACGACATCGCCGCCGCGACCATGGCGACGAGCAGGAATGCGCCCGTGCCCTGCCCGAACACGTCGGTGAGGAGGGTCGGGACGACGAGGTCCGTATCTTCGAGTCCGCCGGGCAGAACGCGGCGTGCGTAAATCCCGACCGGAATGAGCAGAGAGAAGACGGCCGCGAACGTGATGGACGACACGATCATCCCTGTACGAGTGGCCTTGTCACCCTCCAGGGCGAAAAAGCGGGATAGCTGCCGCGGCTCGACCGCGAACTTCACCAGCCCCGCGAACATCGTTCCCATGAGCACTGGAATCGCCACACCGCCTCCCCACGTGAACAGAGCTTCGCCACCCGGCTGCGCGCGCACCTCGGTAATCGCGCCGAGCCCGCCCGCCGCGTTCACCGTTCCCGTGAAGAGGATGATCGCCGCCAGGATCATGACTACGCCCTGAACCGAATCCGTCTTCACCACGGAGATGAAGCCGCCGATCATCGTGTACGTCATGACGATGAAGAAGACGATGACGATGGAGACTTCATACTGAATCTCGAGGAAGGTCTCGAGCAGGTTCCCGATTCCCTTGAAGACCGCCGTCATGTAGAAAAACGAGGCCGCGATCATGATGAGCGCGGACAGGACGCGGGCCGGCGTACTCCCGAATCGGAAGCCGATGAAGTCGGGGATCGTGAGGGAGTCCATCGCGGCAGTGAAGGAGCGCAGCCGCGGTGCCACGACGAGCCATGCGAAGAGAGAGAACGCCACCGCTGTCGGGATGAACAGCAGCCACGGCAGGCCCCAGTCGTACGTGCGGCCGGAGAAGCCGACGAACGAGTTCGTGCTCGCGTATGTGGCGAAGAACGAGAGGCCGATGACCCAGCCGCCCATGTTGCGGCCACCGACGTAGTAGTCGGCCAGCCCCTTGGTCTTCCGGTTTCCCGTCCACGCGTGGTGCGCGAGCATGACGGTGTAGAGCACGAGCAGCGAGTGGACCATCCAGTACTCGCGCAGGTTGCTCAGCACGGCGTCGATCATTCGTGGTTCTCCGGGGAGAAGAGCTCGCGTATCGCGGGCTTCGTGACTTTGCCCATCGCGTTGCGGGGCAGATCCTCGAGCAGAAGAACATCCTTGGGGACCTTGTACGGCGCCAGTCGGCTCTTGGCGAAGCTACGGAGCGCCTCGCCGCTGACGACCTCGCCCGGTCGCAGGACCACGGCGGCGCAGACCCGGTCACCCCAGTCGACATCGGGCACGCCCACCACTGCACAATCCGCTACAGCCGGGTGAGAACGCAGCGTATCCTCGATCTCGAGCGCAGAGATCTTTTCCCCGCCGGTCTTGAGGATGTCCACCGAACTCCGTCCGAGGATGCGCCATGATCCATCCTCGATCACGGCCTGATCACCCGTACGGAACCAGCCGCCCACGGTGAAGGCCGCGTCGGTCTCTTCGGGGCGACGCCAGTACTCACGGAACACCGCGGGACCGCGGATCTGAATCGAGCCGGGCCTCCCCGCCTCGACGACCATCTCGTCTTCATCGACGAGCCGCGCTTCCACCCCGGGGAGCGGCGCGCCGACGAAGCCCGGGCGACGCTCCCCGTCGAGCGGGTTCGACAGACCCATACCGATTTCGGTCATCCCGTACCGCTCCAGAAGACGATGTCCCGTGATCTTCTCCCATCGCTCGAGGGTCGGCACCGGAAGTGCGGCCGAACCCGAAACCATCAGGCGGCACGCCCGGGCGCCCTCGCTCCACGCGTCGCGTGTATCGGGGTCCGCGGCGTCCCACGCGTCGATCAGCCGTCGGTACACCGTCGGCACGGCCATGTACAGTGTGATCTCGCAGCGTGCGAGTCGTTCCCACACGTCCACGGCCCGGAAGCGTGGCAGGATCTCGCACGTCGCGCCGTGCCAGAGGGCGGACGTGAGCACGTTCACGATGCCGTGCACGTGGTGCAGGGGCAGGTGGAGCAGGATGTGCTCGTCCTGGCTCCATCCCCAGGCTTCGGAGAGTGCCTCCACCTGCGCCCGGAGATTGGCGTGCGTGAGTACCACGCCCTTCGGTCTGCCGGTCGTGCCTGACGTGTACAGCATCAGAGCCTCCCGGGACTCGGGAAGAGTCGGGAAGTGGGCGACAGGACCGTCGCGCAGCAGCACCGGTGTGAGGAGCAGGGGAATCTTCCGCTCGGCGGTCAGGCCGCGCAGGCGGCCGGCCAGCGACGGGTGCGCGATCACGGCCTCCGGCTCGGCATCGTCGAGAACCCAGGCGAGTTCCGCCTCGGGGTGGGACGTCGCGAGCGGAACGCCGAACCCACCGGCTCGCCAGACGCCCCACTGCACTGCGGTGTATTCCCACCCTGGCGGCACCAGGTAGCAGACCCGCGCACCGGCGAGGTCGTCCCGCCCGGCGAGGAGGCCGGTCGCAGCGTTAGCCGACGCCCGTATTAGGTCGTCGTATGTGAAGACGCCCTCGGGCGCGAGGAGCGCCGTCCGCTCGGCGAACGAGTCGACTCGATCGATGAGGCGCAGTCCAGAGGGGTCGGAACGCATGAAAGACAGCCGGGGCACGTCGTGGGGGTCGACGCAACAGACGCCACGAGCCTGCTTGCGGCAAGGCATCCCGTGCACTTGTGGCGCTCTTCCCGCCGGCCTAGGGTGCGAGGCTCATCAGAACCGTCGAGGCCGATGAAGAATCCTCATTTCAAGCACGTGCGCGAGCACCTCGAACGTGTCCGTGATGGCTATTCGTTCATCCCTGATCCCGAGTCGATCTATCTGGGTCGAGTCGAGGAGAACCACTTCTGGGAACTGATCGGGCTGCGGCTTCAGGGATGCCCCGTCACGGTGCTGGCTGCGCTTCGATTCGCCCGTCAGGAGCGCATGGGCGTGCCCGACGCACGGGCGTCTCTGGCGGCCCTCCTGTCGGCGAATCAGGAGCCGAATCCGGACGGGTACACGATCGAGGCTCTGCTCCCGAACAAGGATCAGGAGATCCCTCAGTTCCTCTCGGGGTTGAGGGCTGGACGCGAGTTTGCGCCGGTGCGGATCGACCGCCTACGGGTCGAAGTCGCCTTCGACTTCCGAGCCGACAACCCGTCAGCTGTCAGAGAGGCGCGGGAGGCGGCGGCCCCGCTCAAGAGTCAGTACTTCCGGACCGTGACGGGACACGTCTTCCGTGGGGAGTCCCATCCGGTGGAGATGCCGCTCGGGGCGCCGGAGGCTCGGTTTTTCGCGGTTCGAGGTCCGGAACAGCTGCTGCCCCAGGGTGTGATCCGGCTGCCGACGCTGTTCGTGGCTCACCGCTTCATCGGCCTGCAGGCCGACGTCACGGAAGAAGCCGTCCGGCTCGCGGTCCGGAATTGGGTGCCGTTCCTGTCCAGCACGGCCTCGCCAGAAGGTCTGATCCCGGTCGGTTGACCTCAGCCGCCGCCGAGTGCGCGTAGCGCGGCTCGCCCCCACGCCCTGAACGTCCACACGTATGCGAGAACCGTCCGCTCGAAGCGCGGCCGTGCCCATGGTGAGTCGGGGCCCGTGACATCCCGGATCAGCGCCATCGGAAGGGGACTCAGGTACCGGATCTGATCCTCGAACCATTGGCTGCGCGCAGAGCTCCATGCTTCGGCCGTGTGCGCAGTGTCACGGGCCTCGACGTCCGCTGCCACGAAGTCGAGGTAGCGACGTCCGGCCTGCACCTTGGCGCTCTGATGGCTTCGGTTCGCGCCGGTGATGTTCACACGGCTTGCACGCCAGCGGACGCGGGGACCCTCGATCGTGACGATCGGCTGGCCGTCCGAAAACGTGTACCACGCCGCGTCGTCGGCGCACCACGCCGAGGGATAATCCGGAAAGCCGCCTGCGCGATCGAAGGTGGCGCGCCGGAAGATGTACTCGACGACGTAGCTGTTCCTGTGGCCGAGGAGTCGACTGAACACGAAATCCGCTCCCGTCTCCGCACGCGGATGGGATGCGTTGTGCGACTGCACGGCCCCGGTCTCGTCGATGACGTCGGTGTCGAAACGCATCACCGAAATCGCCGGATCCAGCTCCTCCAGGGCCGTGTAGAAGCGCGCTACGCACTCGGGATGCATTTCGTCGTCGTCGCCGAAGAGCCATACCCAGGGCTCCCGGGTGTGCTCGATCGCGCGATTCCAGTGACCCGTGAGCGATGTGCCACCGAGATTGTCCTCGAACCGATGGTAGACCAGATCGAGGTCGTCGACGGTGGCACAGATCTCTCCGATCGCCGCTGGTCCGCCGTCATCCGCGACATACAGGGTGAAGCGGCGATCCGTCTGAGCACGGATGGACTGCAGCGCGGATCGGAAGAAGTCGGGCTTCCACGCCGGGATCACGATCGCGAGTTGATGCATGGCTGGAACGTCCCTCGACGGGGTGGAGGCGTCAACGACGGACGGTCGGGGCGTTGCGGTGTCTGTCGACTATGCTTCACGTTCATCCGTCGTCGCCGCCGATCCTGCCACACGAGGTCTGCATGAAGCCGGCAGACGCTTCGGCCCCTTCCACCTCCAGAGAGCTTCTCCGCCATTACTGGCGGGTCGCCGACGCGCGCGCCTGGCACTTCGTGCTTCCCGTCGGTCTGATTCTGCTCGCGGGTGTATTCGAGGCCGCGTCGTTCTCGCTGCTGCTACCCCTCATCGATGCCATCTCGGAGAGCTCGTTCGACTTCCTCGAGGAGTCTCGGTGGTTCGGGTGGATCCTGCTCCTCGTCCCCGACTCCATCGCGGCCGGAGCGCCCCGGGACGCATACCTCGTCGTCCTGACGGTCGGCCTGATCATCGTCTGGCGTGTCGTCAAGCTGGTCCTCGAGTACCTCCGTAAGCTTTTCGTCGTCGCCCGAAACGAACGGTACCGGGTGGAGGTCACGAACGAGACGTTCTCGCGGGTGCTGTCGTTCGGACGCCAGTACTTCGACGGTCACTCCCTCGGACGGGTGGACGCGGAGGTGGGCTGGTCGAGTGCCGTGATCGGCCTGCTCGTGGCTGCCGAGGAAGTGCTGCGATACGCTGTCGGCCTGATCGTGAAGGCCGCGATCATGGTTGCGATCAGTGTGCCGCTGTCGGTCGCCTTCGTCGTCTCGCTCCCGTTCGTGAACCTCTTCATGAGGACGATTAACCGGGCGGTCACGAGGGTCTCTCGCGAGGGTGTGGACATCGAGCGTCGGATGCGCGGCCGGATTCTCGATCTGCTCGGCTCGGTCCCTCTGGTCAAGGCCTACTCGCAGGAGGCGTCGGCGTCCGAGGCGTATGCGGAGGTGCTCAGGGAGGCCGAGAGTGTCGCGGTCCGTCGTGACCGCATCGTCAGCCTGCGGTATCCCGTCGAGGAAGTGTTCATCCTCCTCGTGATGCTCATCGTCCAAGCCGTGGTGATCTACACGTCACCCGAGGCCTTTCGACCCGGCGACCTCGCGCCCTTCGGTGCGTTCCTCCTGCTGCTCCAGCAGGCGCTTCCGGATTACAAGTATCTGACGCTTTTCAGCCTGAAGGTGTCGGAGGAGATCCCGCGGCTCGAAGCACTCACCGGGCTCTACTCGAACGAAGGGAAGTTCATCGTGCCTTCCGGGTCAGCCCACTTCGAGGGATTGTCCGAAGGCATCGAGGTCGAGGAGCTCACCTTCGGATATCAGCCGGACATACCCGTACTCCATGACGTACGCGCGACCTTCCCAGCTGGGCGAGTGACCGCCGTGGTGGGCCACAGCGGCGCCGGCAAGACCACCTTCGTAGACCTGATCGCGCGCTTCTACGATGTCGCGCCCGGCACGATCCGCTTCGATGGAGAGGATGTCCGCGAGTTTTCGCTCGACTCGCTCCACCGCCGAATGGCGATCGTGAGTCAGGACGTCTGGCTCCTCAATCGCACGATTCGTGACAACCTGACCTTCGGGCTCGATCGTCCGGCCGACGACGAGGAGCTCTTTGGTGCGCTGCGCGACGTCCTCCTGGACGACTTCGTTCGCGCGATGACGTCCGGCCTCGATACGGAGATCGGAGACCGCGGTGTGCGACTTTCCGGCGGGCAGCGTCAGCGGCTGGCCCTCGCCCGTGCGCTTCTGCGCGACCCCGAGATCCTCATCCTCGACGAGGCGACGTCGGCGCTCGACAGCGTCGTCGAACTCGACGTCGCGCGGGCCATCCAGCAGCGGTCGGCCGGGCGCACGCTGATTATCATCGCACATCGCCTTTCCACGATCCGCGATGCCGACCAGATCCTCGTCCTGCACGAGGGCCGACTCGTCGAGTCCGGTGGATGGGACGAGCTGATCGGGCTCGGAGGACACTTCGCCACGTTGCACGCCGCCCAGTACGGATCGACCGCACCTACCAGATCCTGAGCCGCTCCGCCCAGCGTCTGCGTCGGGCCATCCGTTCCAGCTCAGCCTGCTCGACCACCCAGTGACCGGCTCCGGGCCACGGGACACCAGCCGCGTCGCGCCGGTCCTCCGCTACCCGCATCAGTTCCGCGAACGTGCGGGTCGGGAGAGGCCAGATGAAGTGAAGCAGAGGCTTGCCGGGTCGGTCCGGATCGATCGACTCGAACTCGGCTGGCCAGAACATCTCGGCTGGCTTCGGAAGCGGAGTCAGCTGTCGTCGGCCTCCGACGATGCCGATCGCGATCTCGTCTCCGAGCCACCCTCCGAGCAGTCGGGACAGGGCCAGCTTGGGACGGGCCTCGTCGACGAAGCAGCGCAGGCACTCACGCATGATCTCTTCGGCGGGTGCCTTGCTGAAGGCGAAAAAGCCGCTGTTCGTCTTCAGATAGTGCTCGAGGCCGAACGTCCTCATGAGCCGTCGGGTGGAGAAGCCGTGATGACGCTGGTTCGAAGCGGGGGACAGGAGTTCGCCTACGAACGCCATCGGCGTATCGGTCAGCGCGTCGAACGCGTGATCGAGTGGACCGAGGACGAGGCAGTCGGCGTCGACGAAGATCGCTTCCTCCCAGGTGCACGCTTCCGCCACGCCGTACTTCAACGCCCGACCGTTGCGAAAGTCCGCCCCGATCGGTGAGACGGTATCGAAGACGGTCGCGTACGACGACATCGTCATCTCCGCGATCACCTCGTCACAGACGAGTCCGATCGGATGCCCCGTGTGTTCGCGAAGGGACAGGGCCATGTCGACCGCCATCTCGAGATAGCGGGGGCTGCCGGTCGCGAGGGTCAGGTAACCGCGCGTCGGTTCTGACACGGGTGGAGACTCACGCTGCGGCGGGCGTCAGTTGCTGCTGAGCAACGATCCCGAGGCAGAAGGCCCAGAAGAAGAGGGGGACGGCCCAGAAGGCCTCACCCGCCTGGATGAGCAGGCCAGCGGAACCCAGGCAATACGCCATAACGAGGAGCTCGATGAAGAAGCTCCAGTGAAGGGGTACGAAGTACGCATCGGGGGTGGCGTGCTCCGGTGCGATCTCGCTAGGCGCATGGAACGTCTTCGGTGTACGCACGAACTCGCCGCCGGAGGACAGGAACCCCTGAATCTGGCCGGCCGTGTTGATCACCATGAGGCCCACGCCCACACAGAAGCTCGACACGATCTGGCCGATCGATCGGATCGAGAGCCCCTCGTCCCGCTCGATTACCGTGAGCGCGAAGCTGACCGGAGCCACGATGAGGGCGAGCGCCATGATCCCCTGGACGATCCAGAATACCGTGCGGTCCATGTAGAGAACCGCCCACGGCCAGAGTAGGAGGTTCGTCAGGAGGATCGGGTGGATGGCATAGCCAGCGAGCAGGAACGCCTCGTCGACCCGGTCCGTCAGTACGCCGCGCGCCGAGAGGACCCGGGCGGTGAGGAGTCGGAAGCACTGCGCGTTGCCTTTGGCCCAGCGATGCTGCTGCTGCTTGAAGGCGCGCATATCCTCCGGTAGCTCGTTCACCACTGGTACGTCACGCAGGTAGCGACCCCGCCATCCGTTCAGAGCGCACCGATAGCTGAGATCGAGGTCCTCGGTCAGAGTCTCGGCTGACCAGCCGCCCGCCTGGTCGATCGCGGCTCGCCGCCAGATGCCACCCGAGCCGTTGAACGTCGCCACATTTCCGATGAAGGCACGGGTCGGCTTCTGTACGAAGAAGTGGCGGTCGAGCAGCAGCGCGAGAGACGAGGCCAGGAATCCGCGGATCGGTTCGCTCCACGCCCATCGCGTCTGAACGAAGGCCACATCCGCCTCATCGAAGCCTTCTCGGTCGATCAGGACCGTTCGGAGAAAGGATGGATCGGGAATGAAATCGGCGTCGAATACCGCGACGAACTCCGCCGTGGACCGGGCCAGCCCCTCCGCGAGCGCACCTGCCTTGTACCCGGCTCGGTTTGCGCGGCGAATGTGCTCGATCCGGACGCCGCGAGCACGCATCTCGTCGACGACGCGTGCGACGATGTGAACGGTCTCGTCATTCGAGTCGTCGAGCACCTGCACGTCGAAGCGGTCCCGCGGATAGTCCTGCGCCGACGCGGCTCGAACGATCTGTTCGGCCACCCGTCTCTCGTTGTACAGCGGAAGTTGAATCGTGACGAGCGGAAAAACCGGCACATCGTCTGCCGACGCATCGAGGGGGACGGTTCTCGGCGTGCTGGTCACCGCGGCCCGGATCTCCCTGCGGTTGCGGAGGAAGCACCAGAGCATCCGGAACTCGACGGCCGCGAACGTCGCACCCGCGAGGGCAGCGATCCCGTAAAGGACGGTGATCAAGGATGACATCGGGGAGGAGCGAACGGCCGAAAAATGAGGGATGGTCCAGACCAAGACGGTATGAAGAATCCCGAGGTCACGGCACCCCTGATGGTGGGTGACTAGCGGCGGAATCTCAAGAGGAAGATCGCCCCGACGAGCGCGAAGCCGATCGCCGCCTTCACGATCGCATCGCGATCCCACTCCTCCGTGCGCTGGGTTCGGGCTCGCTGTTCCTGATCCATATGGATGTTGCAGAACAACGTCCCTGTCCGGGACTCGCGCTTGCAGCGATCACCTTTCTTCGTCTTTCCCTCGCACTGAGCCACGATACGCCTCCTTCGTCGCAGTGCCGGCTCCCGAGGCCGACGTCGTACAGGTACTACGGTTCGAAGACCGATTCGGTTCACCGGGGTTCGGACATGTGCTACCGGGTGCCGCCGACGCCCGGTAGCTTCGGGACATGCCGTACATCGAACAGATCCCGGTCGGGGAGGCGAAAGGTCTCCTCAAGAAGCTTTTCGACGACGCTCTGGAGCGTGCCGGCCGCGTCTGGCACATCGTCCACATCATGAGCCAGAACCCCCGGGTGATGGACGCGTCGATGGCGTTCTACGGCACCCTCATGTTCGGTTCCTCGCCGCTCACACGCTGGCAGCGTGAACTGCTTGCGGTTGTGACGTCGAAGGCGAACGACTGCTTCTACTGAACGCAGTCGCACGCGCATGACCTCCGGGCCGAGGTCGAGGAACTGTTCGAGTCCGACCACGAGCGGGACGCGTTCGTGCACGCCATCGCCCGCGACTGGCGGGGTGCGGAGCTGTCCGAGGCAGATCAGGCACTCTGCCGGTACGCGGAGTTGCTCACGCACGACCAGCATTCGGCGGGCCAGCACGTCGTCGACGAACTGCGGGGGCACGGCTTCGATGACCGAGCGATCCACGATGCGACTCAGGTGATCGGGTACTTCAACTACATCACTCGGGTCGCGGACGGACTCGGTGTCGAGCCCGAAGACTTCATCGAGCCGTGGGGGTCGGACGAGGCCTGAGCCGGCCGGTCGGGACCGCGGCAGCGGGGGTGGCGCCCGCAGCTATATTCCCGTGTCTTTCGAGCTGTCGCCCCCGGGCCCATACGCGAACCGACCGCATGGATACCAAGCGTCCGACCATTCCCGCCGCCGAAGAGATCCTCGGCGGATACTTCCCCGTGCTCGACCACGGCTTCGTCTCGCTCGTCGACTACATGGGGTCGGACGAGGATGTCGAGCGGGCTGCGCGTGTCAGCTATGGCTTCGGCACCCGAAAGGTTTCGCAGACGAGGGGACTGGTACGGTATCTGAGGCGTCACCGTCACACGACGCCGTCCGAGATGGTCGAGTTCAAGTTCCACTGTGCGATGCCGATGTTCGTCGCTCGCCAGTGGATCCGGCATCGAACGGCATCGGTGAACGAGCTTTCCGCACGGTATTCCCTGATGCCGCTGCTCTTCTACACGCCCCAGCAGGAGCAATTCGAGCTGCAGAGCCGCTCGAACAATCAGGGGCGGGAAGGGGGCGCTCCACCCGAGGTGTATCAGGAGGCGGTGCGCCGCTGGGAGGAGCTTCGTGCAGACGCCGGCAGCGCCTATTCGTGGATGCTGGAGGAGGATGTAGCGCGAGAGCTGGCACGCATCGATCTCCCGGTCTCGATGTATACCCAGTGGTACTGGAAGATCGATCTTCACAACCTGCTGCACTTCCTCTCGCTGCGGGTCGATCCTCGCGCGCAGTGGGAGATTCAGCAGTTCGGCCGCGTCATCGCGGGCATGGTGAAGCGTGTCGCGCCCCTCTCCTACGAAGCCTGGGTCGATTACGACCTGGGCTCGGAGCCGCTCACCCGGATCGAGCGCGATCTGATCTCACGCGTCGTCGAGGGGGGCGACGAAGGGATCCGGGCCCGGGACGGGGCGGCGCTGAGCATGGACGAGATGAAAGACGCAGGCCTGTCGGGCCGCGAGATCGGTGAATTGATGGAGAAGCTGCACGCCCCATCGATTCCGGACTTCGAGCTCGACCTCTCGCGCATGGTCGATGCCGATACGATGGCAGAGAAGATGTACGAGGCCGTCCCGAGCAGCTTCGACTGACGCGGGCGCTACTTCACCCAGACGGTCTTGGCGTTCGTGAACTCGAGGATGCCGAGCGGACTGAGTTCGCGGCCGTAGCCGCTTTCCTTCGTACCGCCGAAGGGTAGCCGCGGATCGGACTTTACGATCCCGTTCACAAAGCAGTTACCAGCGTCGAGCAGCTCTGCCGCGATGCGCTCGCCCTGCTCCGAGTCGCCCGTGTAGATGGAGGCGCCCAGGCCGAAGGCGGTATCGTTCGCGATGCGGATCGCATCATTGTCGTCCTTGGCCGAAATGATCGTCGCGACCGGACCGAACAGCTCTTCGGAGTACGCGGCCATCCCGGGCTCGACATCGGAAAGGATCGTCGTCGGATACCACGCCCCGGGGCGATCCGGAATCTCGCCGCCGATGACGACACGC
>CALHIO010000273.1 GCA_938030915.1 uncultured Gemmatimonadota bacterium | reverse complement strand
GACTGCTGCCCAAGACCGAGGGTGTCCGGACGCTGCTCGGCATCTTCGATACGATGGAGGCGGCCGGTCATGCGGTCACGGACATCATCGCGTCGGGGCTCCTGCCAGCTGCCGTAGAGATTGTGGATCATGCCACGATCGTGGCCGTCGAGGCGAGTGTATTCGCCGCTGGGTATCCAACGGACGCGGGCGCGGCCCTCGTCATCGAGTTCGATGGGACGGAGGCCGGTCTCGATGAAGACGCGGATCGCGCGGAGCAATGCTGCCTCGCGGCAGGCGCGAGCGAGGTGCGCCGCGCGACGTCCGAGGAGGAACGGGTCGGGCTGTGGAAAGGGCGCAAGAAGGCCTTTGGGGCAATGGGCCGGATCGCGCCCGATCTCCTCGTGCAGGATGCTACCGTGCCCCGCACTCGGCTTCCGGAGGTCCTGGCCCGGATCACGGAGATCGGGAAGGAATACGATCTGAAGATCGCGAACGTCTTCCACGCCGGTGACGGCAATCTGCACCCGAACATTCTTTTCGACCGGCAGGACCCGAACGAGCTCGATCGAGTCGAGAGAGCTTCGCGTGAGATCATGGAGCTCTGCGTGTCCGTAGGCGGGACCATCACCGGCGAGCACGGGGTCGGCGTCGACAAGCGGGGGTACATGCCGCTCGTTCACAACGAAGTGGAGCTCGAGATGCTTCGGCGGGTTCGGTGGGTCTTCGACCCCGACGGGAATCTCAATCCGGGCAAGGTCGTACAGTGACGCTCGTTCAGAGCTTCCGAGGCGCCGTGTTGGGGGTCGCGGCCGACGACGCTGCGGAGGGGGTCGGCCGGCTCGATCCGGGCATACCGCCGCAGCTGACCGTGTCTCCCGCTTCCGCGGAGGAGGTCGCTGCGGTACTCGGCTGGGCCGCGCAGGAAGGCCTGGGTGTCCTGCCGCTCGGCACGGGCAGCCATGTCGATCCCGTCTCGGACGGCCCGTACATCGTGCTCGAGACATCCCGTCTCACCGGCATCGAGGAGTACCAACCCGCGGATCTCACCATCACAGCAGGAACAGGAACGAAGTTCGGTGTGGTGGACGATGCTCTGCGGGAGAATGGCCAATGGGCTCCGTTCGATCCCCCACGCGTCCGGGAGCGCTCGATTGGCGGGTTCGTCTCGGACGCCGAGCATGGTCCCCTCTGGGCCGGGTACGGGGCACTCAAGAATCACGTACTGGGCGCGACGGTCGTGACCGGCGATGGGCGGATCCTGCGACTCGGCGGTAAGGTCGTGAAGAACGTGGCCGGGTATGACCTCCTGCGTCCGGTCGTGGGTGGACGAGGACGTCTGGGTGTCGTGACGTCCGTGTGTCTGCGCGCGTTTCCGGTTCCGTCCCACGAGCGGGTGCTCATGATCACCGGCGACAACGTGCTCGAGCTGCTCGAGATGGCGCTCGCGGTCGGAACTGCACCGATTCTGCCTGCATCGATCCTCGTCGGGGGGCCAATGACGACGCTGGACGGCCGTTCGGCCCTCGTACTTCGGCTTCACGGAGCACCGTCGACCGTCGCGGCCGATCAGGCGACGATCGAGGCACACATCGGGTCTTTGCTCGAGGTTCCCGGTGCCTCACCGGGTAGAGCGGATCTGCTTCTGGACGAGCTTCGGGATTACGGAGGTGTCGAGCCGTGCGGGGTGGAGTTCTCGGTCCTTCCCTCGAACCTCCCGGACGTTGTGTCGGTGGCTGCAGACGCTGGATTGAATGCGCTGGTGGTGGACACGTACGCGGGTCGCATCCGGATCGGCTCGGATCGACTCGACCCTCACGCCCTGAATGAGGTTCGGGCCGCTGCGGAATCGGCTGGAGGAGCGATGCGCGTGGTTCGCTGGGCCGGGGCGGATCGTCCTGCCGGCACTCCACATCGTGGTGCGGAGGTCCGCCTCTCGAAACGCCTCGTATCGATCTTCGATCCGGGCGGCGTTCTCTGGCCGACGCGACCATGACGACCGCCAGCGCGCGGCTTGCCGGCGCTCTCGAGGCCCAGCGCGAACGTCTGCTCCCATGCGTGCACTGTGGCTTCTGCCTACCCGCGTGCCCGACCTACAATCGACTGGGTGACGAAAACGACTCGCCCCGTGGTCGCCTGCATCTGATGAAGGCCGTTGTTGAAGGTCGGCTCGATCCTGCCTCGGATGCCTTTCAGGTCCATATCGATCGTTGTCTGGGGTGTCGTGCGTGCGAGCCGGTCTGCCCCTCGGGCGTCGAGTACGGTACCCTTCTCGAGCTCGCCCGGGAGACCGCTGCCGAAGTGCGACCCCCTGATCTGCTCACTCGGGCCCTGCTGACCGTCATGGGCTCCCGAATCCTGCGGTCGGCCCTCTTCCTGGGCGGGCGCATGATGAGGGCAACCGGCCTGGCGCGTGGCGCCGTGCGGCGACTGGGGCGTGACGGTGTGGCGGGCAAGCTGCGATTCGCGATGGCCATGCTCTCGGCGACGGAGGAGCCCCGCTTCCCGGACGGAGGCGTTTCGTCCGAGTCGCCGTTGTCTGCTGAGGAGCCTGTCGGCCCAACCGCTGTAGGAGCGACGGTTGGCGTTCTGGACGGATGCGTGCAGGACGGGCTGTATCGTCGCATCAATGAGGCGACGGCACGCACCCTCGATGCAAACGGCTTGGACGTGCGTGTCGTGACCCGTCAGGACTGCTGTGGGGCCCTTCACGCGCACGGCGGTGACCTCACCATGGCGCGACGACTCGCGCGACGGAACATCGAGGCGTTCGAGCGGTCAGGCGTGGAGTGGGTCGCCGTGAATGCCGCGGGGTGTGGCGCCGCGATGAAGGAGTACGGAACGCTCTTCGAAGGGGATGCGATGGAAGCGCGGGCGCGCGCGTTCTCGAAGCACGTTCGGGACGTATCAGAGCTCCTCGCTTCGGCGGGACCGAGGACGGGGGCTCGAGTCGAGTGCAGCGTCGCGTACGACCACCCGTGCCATCTGATGCACGCGCAGGGCGTGACCACCGAGCCGATCCGGGTGCTGGAGGCGATCCCTGGCGTAGAGGTGCGCGTGGTCGCCAATGCCGATGAGTGCTGCGGTGGGGCCGGTATCTACGGCATGACGCACCCCGACCTCGGATCGCGGATCGGTGGTGACAAGGTCGCGGCGGTCAGAGAGACCGGTGCCGACCTTGCGTGCACACCGAACCCGGGGTGCATGATGCAGATCGGTGCGGGCCTTCGAATCGAAGGGGGCACCGGAGAGGTCACTCATCCGGTCGAACTGCTGGACCGGAGCTATCAGCGAGCGGGGTACTACAGATGAGCGAGTCAGACTCTACGCACGGTACCGGGCTGGTCGCGCTGGGCACGGAGCATCCGGTCTGGGACCGGTTCTTCCAGGTCTTTCCCCTCATCGTCGTCGGCACCCGTGAAGAGGACGGATCCTTCGATCTGGCACCGAAGCACATGGCCGTGCCCATGGGGTGGGACAACTACTTCGGCTTCGTGTGTACCCCGCGGCACGCGACGTACGGCAACGCGGTCAGGGAAGGCGTGTTCACCGTCAGTTTTCCTCGTCCATCTCAAGTCCTTCTCGCGAGTCTTGCTGCGGCTCCACGATGCGAGGAAGACACCAAGCCCGCCTTGGATCTGCTGGCGACGAGACCGGCGACGAGGGTCGATGGCGTGCTCCTGGAGGATGCCTATCTGCACTTCGAGTGCGAGACGGACCGGGTCATCGATGACTTTGGAAGCAACAGTCTGATCACGGGTCGGATCGTCGAAGCGCTGGTCGCCGAAGACGCGCTGCGCGATCCCGATCGAGACGACGCGGAGATCTTCGCTGCGAGTCCTTTGCTGGCCTACCTGGCGCCGGGCCGGTACGCGGAAGTTCGTGATACGCTGGCCTTCCCCTTCCATGCGGGATGGTCTCGCTGATGTCCGAAGACGCCATCCCGGACGAACGGGCGACGGAGGACGGCCTTCGGACACTCGAACAGATCCGGGGCATGAGAGACGAGTTCGTCGACTTCCTGTCGGCACTCTGTCGCGTCGAGTCGCCCACGGATCACCCTGCGACACAGTCCGGTGTGCATGCGCTGCTCGAACCGGCGTTCACCGACCTCGGATACGAGGTGCGCGTCATTGAGGGCCGGACGAGCGGAAACCACTTCCTGGCGATGCCCAGGGGACGGGCGAAGCGAGCGCCGAGCCAGCTTCTGATTGGGCACAGTGACACGGTGTGGCCGCTCGAGACGCTGGAGCGCATGCCGGTTCACGAGCAGGACGGCCGTCTGCACGGGCCCGGGACGTTGGACATGAAAGGCGGCCTCAGCCTGATCGTCTTCGCGCTTCGTGCGCTTCGGGATCTGGGCCATGAGCCGGAGGTCGCGCCCGTGGTCTTTGTGAATTCCGACGAGGAGGTTGGGAGCCCCGACTCCAAGAAGCATGTGCGTCGTCTGGCGCGGGCGGCGAACCGCGCGCTCGTGCTCGAACCCGCGCTGGGCCAGTCGGGCCTCATCAAGACGGCCCGAAAGGGGCTTGGACGGTTCGAAGTCACGGTTCGGGGACGGGCTGCGCATGCCGGCCTCGATCCTGAGGCCGGAGCCAGCGCGATCGTTGAGCTGTCCCACGTCATTCAGGAACTGAATCGTCTGAACAATCCCGCTCAGGGGACAACGGTCAACGTCGGCCTGATCGGTGGGGGCACGCGTCCGAACGTCATCGCCGCGGAGGCGACCGCGTCGGTCGACGTACGGGTGACGTCGATGGAGCACGGCAGAAGGGTCGAGGAGCAGGTCCATGCGATTGAACCTGTCACTCCCAATGTGTCGATCGAGGTGACCGGTGGTGTTCGCGTAGCTCCGCTGGAACGCACGCCGCGAAACGTCCTCCTCTGGAACGAGGCTCGGCTTCGTGGCTTGGAGCTCGGCTTCGATCTCGACCATGGAATGGCCGGTGGGGGGTCTGACGGGAACACGACGAGCCTCTTCACTGCGACTCTGGACGGACTTGGGTGTATCGGGGACGGAGCGCATGCGGATCACGAGCATATCGTGATCGACCCCTCCCTCGATCGATGTGCTCTGCTCGCTCGTCTGCTGATGACGCCAGCGTTTACGACGAAGTAGAGGGAAGGGGAGGACATCGATGACCCCGCTGCTCATGGGATCGGTCACACGAATCGCGGACTTGCCGGAATGGCCGTTCCCGTTCGAGAAGGTGGACCACGAGGCATGGCGTTCCGGTGACTATGTTGTGGCCGAGGTGCTGCCGAGGGCTTCTCTGACCGAACAGTTTGAGCTTCCGTCGGGACGCACGTGCACGCCGCTCGCCGGAGACCTGCTCGTGGGTGCGCTGGCACGGCGGGCTGCTACGCTCGAGGCTACCGGATCGTTCGAGAACGTGGAGGCGGACGGGCTGATGCATTGCCTGACCGGGGCCGGGTGCATGGGGCTCGCCACCTCGAAGTCCCGATTCTCGAAGCCGTTCCTGCCGCTTCGATATCGAGGCCACGTAATGCGCGGCGGACGCACGGTCAACATGAGCGATTTCGCCCCGGAGCCGTCGGACACGCCCTATGCGATACCGACCGTTCTTCTCGTCGGAACCTCGATGTCGGCTGGAAAGACCTATGCGGGTCGTGTGGCAGTACGTCAGTTGAAGGAGTTGGGCCACACCGTCGTCGGTGCGAAGCTGACGGGTGCCGGGCGATGGCACGATACGTTGTCGTTCAAGGATGCCGGGGCCGATTTCACCTTCGATTTCATCGATGCAGGGCTTCCGACGACGGTGGTCACACCGGAGGAATACCGAGCGGCGATCGGACCACTTCTCTCCAGAATCGCCGAGACCGGTGCGACGGCTGCGGTGATCGAAGCCGGCGCGTCTCCGCTCGAGCCGTACAACGGAGGGGAACTGGTCCGCATGCTCGGGTCGTCCGTCGCCTACACGATCCTCGCGGCTTCGGACCCCTACGCGGTCGTCGGCATCCTCGATGCGTGGGGGCGTAAGGTGGACCTCGTCACCGGTCCGGCCTCGAACACGCTGGCTGGAGTCGAATTGGTGCACACGCTCACGGGGCTTCCCGCACTCGACCTCCCGGACATCCACACGCACGAGAGTCTTCGACAGCGTCTCGCGAAGGCCATCGGGATTCGGGGTCAGGCATGACGGATTATGTCATCCGACCCTTCCGCACGATGGAGGAGTGCCACGAGTGTGTGGCGCTTCAGGAGGATACCTGGGGCCACGGGTTCTCGGAGCGCGTTGCGCCGGCCATCCTCAAGGTGGGCCAGATCCTCGGCGGCGTATCCTCCGGTGCGTATGATTCGGACGGACGACTCGTCGGGTTCGTCTTCGGATTGACGGGGCTTCGGGACGGAGAGGTCGTCCACTGGTCGGACATGCTCGCGGTCCGGCCCGAGGTTCGCGACGCCGGACTGGGGAGACGACTGAAGGCGTATCAGCGTGACCAGGTGATGGCGCTCGGCATCGAGAAGATGTTCTGGACCTTCGACCCCCTGCAGAGTCGGAACGCACACCTCAATATCACTCGACTCGGAGCGGTGATTCGGGAGTACCGGATCGACATGTACGGCCAGACGGATTCGCCCCTGCATCGTGGGATCGGCACGGATCGATTCGTCCCACTCTGGCAGCTGCCGACGGAGCGCGTCGCCGGTCGTGTGGTAGACGACCCCCGCCATGCGTTCGACGCGTCGGTCATCGACGCGGACTCCGTTGGCGTGGCGCTGAGTGCCTCGACCCGCTCCGATACGCTGCCGGCCCCGGGACGGGTCGATCTCGACCTCCGGGGCGATTGGGTGAGCGTCGAGATTCCCTCCGACGTGGGGGAAATGATGGACAGAGATCTCGGACTCGCACAGGCCTGGCGAGCCGCCACGAGAGAGGCACTGACGCACTACATGCAGTCCGGTTACGAGGTCCGCGAATTCGTTCGGGGCCAGCCCACCTCGACGTATCTCCTCACGCATATCGGTAAGGCCGAATGACGAATCGAACGATTGCGATCCTGGGTGCCGGACCTGTCGGGCTGGAGGCTGCCCTCGCTGCGGCCGAGGCCGGATGGGTGTTCACGATCTACGAGGCTGCGGATGACGTAGCCGGGAACGTCCGATCGTGGGGCCACGTGCAGCTCTTCACTCCGTGGACGATGAACGTCTCGCCGCGCATGCGTGCTCGGCTGGCCGAGCTGGGGCAGGAGCCACCCGACGGTCCGGAGTGTCCCACCGGCACGGAGCTGACCGAACGCGCATTCGAACCGCTGGCTCTGGCGCCGGAGATTGCGACGAATCTGCGACTCGGCACTCGAGTCCTGGAGATCTCTCGTGACGGCCTCCTGAAGAGCGATGAGATCGGGACGGGTGCTCGTGCCGAGCACGTATTCCGTCTTCTCGTCCGCGACGCGGACGGACACGAGCGAGTCGAGCATGCCGACGTGGTTCTGGACTGCACCGGTACGTACGACAATCCGAACGCACTGGGTCTCGGTGGTATCGCGGCACCCGGTGAGCGTGGTGCCGAAGAGTACATCATCCGGCGGATTCCGGACGTACGTGGCCCTGTGCTCGAGGGTGACGCTCCGGGATGGAGCGGGCTCAGGATTCTTCTGGTCGGAGCCGGTCATTCGGCTCAGACGGTCGCGCGTGATCTGGTCGATGTGGTCGAGCGCGCGCCGGAAACTCACGTCACCTGGGTCATCCGGAGCGCGTCGCCGACATTTGGCGCCGTGGAGAATGACGCGCTCCCCCGTCGCTATTCTCTCGTTCAACGGGCCCACGAGCTCGCCTACGGCTCGCAGTCTCCGCTCGATGTCCGGCTGGGGCGCTCGGTGCACGCACTCGAGGCGAGCGTTGGGGGGATCGACGTGTCGCTGCGAACGGACGGTGGCGACATCGAGCATGTGTTCGTGGACCGTATCATCTCCCTGACCGGTTCGGTGGGTGACGCGCGCTTGTATCGCCAGCTTCAGGTGCACGAGTGCTATGCGACGTCCGGCCCCATGAGGCTGGCGGCTGCGCTCCTGTCCTCGTCGTCCGTGGACTGCCTCGCGCAGCAGAGTCAGGGTGCGGATGTGTTGCAGAATCCCGAGCCTGACTTTTACATCCTGGGCAGCAAGTCCTACGGTCGGAACTCGACGTTCTTGATGCGTGTGGGGTGGGAGCAGGTCGACGAAGTATTCGAGCTGCTCGGAGCCCCCGAGGCAGCGCCGGTGGGCACGTGATCGTGCCTTCACGACGTGCGACGCCGTGCGACCCCCACTTATCCAAATAAACCCCGACGGCTTCGAATGAAGATTGAACGTGCCACCCTCCGCGAGATCCCACTCCGACTGAAGGAATTTTTCCAGATCTCGAGTGGAGGGTCTCAGGACCGCCGCATTCTGCTTCTCACTCTGGAAGGAGACGGCCTCGTCGGCTGGAGTGAATGCGTTGCATCGGCCGATCCCTCCTACGCGTACGAGACCACGGATACGGCGTGGCACGTCCTGACCGATTTCATTCTTCCGAATGTCGTCGGCCGCGAGGCGGACTCACCCGAGGATCTCCTTTCTCCAGTGTGGTGGGTTCGCGGACATGGTATGGCGAAGGCTGCGGTGGAAATGGCGGGATGGGACATGGCCGCGCGGGCAGACGGTGTTTCTCTCTCGCAGAAACTGGGCGGTGTTCGAGATCGCGTTCCGGTGGGGGTCAGTGTCGGGATCAAGGAGACGGACGAGCAGCTGCACGAACAGGTTGCGGGCTTCATCGCGGATGGATACGCACGGGTGAAGATCAAGGTGAAGCCGGGTCGCGACATCGACATGCTGTCGGGGCTGCGTGAACGCTTCCCCGACACCGTCTTCATGGCGGACGCCAACTCGGCCTATACGCTCGCGGATGTCGATCGTCTCAAGGCGCTGGACCCACTCGATCTTCTGATGATTGAACAGCCGCTCCGGTATGACGATTTCCTTCATCACGCACGCCTGCAGGAACAGATCGAAACTCCGGTGTGTCTCGACGAGTCGATCAAGACGGAGTGGGACACGGAGCTCGCGCTCGAGCTGCGGAGCTGCCGGATCATCAACATCAAGCCGGGGCGGGTCGGGGGACTCGCGACGAGCCGTAAGATTCACGACATGATGCAGGATGCCGGCCTCGCGGTCTGGTGTGGTGGCATGCTCGAGTCGGGCATCGGACGGGCCCACAACGTGGCGCTCGCATCTTTACCGAACTTCACCCTTCCGGGGGATATCTCGGCGAGCAGCCGGTACTGGCATCAGGACATTGTGTCGCCCGAGTTCACCGTGTCGGACGGCCATATGGCGGTGCCCACGGATCCCGGGATCGGCGTCGAGATCGACACCGAGCGGATCGAAGCGATCAGCACCCGCGTGGCGACGTTCGGCTGACGGCTTACGTCCGGGTCACCGGCCGTACACACATCGGGCAGTAGCGCCACTGTGGCTCGAGAGCCGAACCGCAACGGCAGAATCGGGTGACAGGGCGGCCGCAGCCGGGGCAACCGTGAGCCCCGTACGGCACGAGGTCGTCGCACGCCGTGCAGGGTCGACCCGTCGTTGACAGGGAGTGGAGAATTCGGCCGATCTCGAGAGGGGACGTAAGACCTTCGGCTACGGCGCGTTGTGCGTCGGACGCGAGAGTCTTCATACCTGCGTCGCTGGCGAGCCGTCGAAGTCTGGCCGATGAGCCGCCCGCCGAGATCTCGTCACGTATCACGTCCGTCACCGTGAGCACCTGATACACGCCCGTGCGCCCGCTCAGTCCTCGGTCACATCGGTCACACCCGGAGCCCCTGCACAACGTGCATGACCTGCGCACCAACCGCTGGGCAATCACACCCGCGAGGCCGCCAGCGACGAGGAAGGGTGGCACGCCCATGTGAAGGAGCCGGGTCACCGCGCCGGGGGCGTCCGTCGCATGGATGGTCGACAGGACGAGATGCCCGGTGACTGCGGCGGCCATCGCGATCTCCGCGGTCTCTCGGTCACGGATCTCTCCGACCATCACAACATCCGGGTCCTGCCGCAGAATCGCCCGCAGCGCGTCAGCGAAGTCGAGTCCTGCGCGACGATCGACGTGGACCTGACTCGCCCCGGCCAGACGGTATTCGACCGGGTCCTCGACCGTAATGACGTTCTTCTTTTCTCGGTCGATCTCCGAGAGTGCGGCGAAGAGCGTCGTGCTCTTTCCCGACCCGGTCGGGCCCGCGGCGAGCACGACGCCCTCTCCGGTTTCGAGCAGTCTGCGAAGTCTCGTCAGATCGCCGGTCGCCATGCCGAGGCCGCTCAGGTTCGTGGGTGCTGCGGCTCCGTCCAGGATGCGCACGACGGCTTTCTCACCGGCCGACGTGGGCAGTGTGTTGACCCGCAACGTGAGGGGGCGTCGTTCGCCAGCGAGGGTGATACGGCCGTCCTGAGCACGTCGCCGAACGGAGATGTCCATGCCGGCCATCACCTTGAGGCGTGACAGGACGGCTCGACGTGCACCGGCGGGGAGGTCGATGGCGGAACGAAGCACACCGTCGACCCGGATCCTGATGCGCACCTCCGAAGCTGTCTCCTCGATATGGATGTCGCTCGCTCGCTCCTGAATGGCTCGCTGGATGATGCCATCCACAAGGCGAACGACAGGTGCGCGCCGAGCGTCTCGCTCGACGTCCGCGATGGACTCGCTACCGGGTCGTCCGGTCCTCAACTGAGGGGGGAGGGCCGCCACGAGATCGGTGAGGTCGAGCGCAGAGGGGTCACGATCATCCTCGTGACAGGATGCGTCGGCGTGTCGGGGTGTGAGCTCCGGATCAGGGATCTCATGCCGGTGCGCTTCGTCGGCGTGAGGTACCCCCGCCAGGCAGGCCTCGACCGCAGAGCGGGTCGTAATCACGGGGCTGGCATGACGCCCCGTCTGAAACTGCACATCGTCGATGGCGCGCAGGTCCAGCGGATCGTGCATCGCCACAGTGATCCACCTCGGTCGGGTGGCGATCGGGACGATCCCGTGGCGTCTGCACAGCTCGGGGCTGACCATCTCCAGCGCCTCGCCCGCAGGTTCCAGGGGTCCGGCTCGAAAGGTCAGGCCGAGCTGAGCTGCGAGGGTCTGTGCGACCTGCTCCTCCGAGACGGCCCCGAGGCGAACCAGCGTCTGCCCGATGCGTTCCCCGGGGCGTCGATCGGTGGTGAGCGCAGACTCGAGCTTGGCAGGGTCGAGCCCGACGTGCTCCATCAGCAGGGCACCCAGAATCCGAGGTCGATCGGTCATGCGATACGATCGCAGACTCGAGGGGCGTCAGGATGGCTGGATCAGCCTTCGATCTCGAGAAAGTTCAGGACGAAAGGCGTGACGTCCCGGAGATCCCGAAGCCGGAATGCTTCCTCGGGCGCATCACCGGCTACGAGGCCGAGTGCCGGATTCCGGGTATGACCCGAGCGCACGTCCTCGATGTTGCCGTGGTCGCTGGTCACGAGCAGCAGGACCGAGGGGTCCAGCGTGTCGAGCAGGCCGTGCAGGAACCGATCGACCCGCTCCAGAGCCTCGATTGCACCGGCCATCCCACCGCGATGACCGGCAGTGTCGGTCGAGTAGTGCGCGTAGAGCGTCAGGTGATGATCGCCGGCAATGCGCGCGAGATTCGCGCCGGCTTCCGCCGGGGTGACGTCGGGTAGCCAGTCGTGGCCGAGGTGGGTCTTCCATGCGTGGTTCACGATCTCGCTGGAGACCGCGTTCCCCTCGCCGAGACTCTTTTCGTGTCGGTTCAGAAGCCCGGCACCCCTGGCCGCGAGAGGGGGACCCGCGACCCCACGGCTTCCACGCGGACCGGGCCATCCTCTCGGATAGGCGTTGGCGAACGCCGCCCTACCGCCACCCTGGACGACGCGACGCAGGACGTTTTGTTCTTCGACGAGGGGACGAAGCCCGGTGGGCGTCCACGGCCCGAAGTGTCCGCCGTTCAGCTCGGCGGCGTTGACACCCGTGAGCAGTGCTGCCTGACCCGTACCGCTCTGAGGCATGCCCGGTACGTCGAGCCCCGCGTCGAGCGGGAGGACGGATGAACGGGTTGGCAGGTCGTCCAGATTCGGCAGCGTCCCGCCGCTCAGCGCCGTGAGAGTCGGCAGATCGGCCGCGAAGAACGGATTGACCGAGGGATCGGCGACGCCGATCCCGACGCCGTCGAGGAAGAGGAGAAGAAGCTTCCGGCTCAGGAGTCCGGACGCCTACTCCGCCGGTCGGAGGTCCACGGTGACCTGAACCTGGACATGGCCCATGTCCGCGCGGTCGCGAAGGGCATCCTTGATTCGGGGCTCGAGCTTCTGGTAGGTGGCGCGGATTCCCTCGCGCAGCTCTTTGCGCAGAATCTTGAGCGCATTCACGTCCGCTCGGCTCGTCTTGGTCTCTTTCTTGGCGTCCGCGACGTGGTACGGCCGGATCTCGAAGGGTGACACGCCGACATCATCGTAGCGCTCATGATCCATGTACTGGATCGAGATGCTCACATCACCGCGGGCGTGGTGATGATGGATGTCACCCACTGCCTGGAAGCGCGACGCAAGGCGGCCGAGCTCGGTCCGCTGGGCGCACTTCGTGTACGCACGTTCGAGCACGCCGAAGATCCGCTTCATCCGCTCCGTCGTCGTGGCGTCGACATCGGGCATGTTCGTGTCGAGCTCCCGGCCGATCGCCTGCCGCTCCACGTACAGTCCCGCGGTTTCCGCGGCCCGATTTCGGGCCCGGTCGATATTATCGAGAATCCTGTCGGGATTGGTGCGGTAGCTCATGAAAAACCTTCACGATCTTGGCGGGATACGTTCCGAGCCTCGGTTCAGAACCGCGAATCGGAGCAACAGGATATCAGTCGGCTTCGAAGCCGCCAAGTGTGTTCGCATCACCGTTGGAAGCGGCGAATTCGGTCCCACACTATCCTTTACCAAGCCCGTACGTGTGCTCGGAAGCACGCGCTTTCCAGGAGGCCTGACCCGATGAAGAAGATTCCCGCCGCTTTGCTCATGGCTGTGTCGTTCGGCGCATGTGTCGGTGGTCCTCCCGTGCCCCCGGCCCTGGAATATTCGGCGTCCGGTTCGCGTGACCTGACCTACGACTATTCGTCGGCGACGACAGTGTCGATCTCGTTGATGGGTCAGAGCATGCAGTTGAGCCAGGAGGGAACCGCGACGTACTCGGTCGGGCTCACATCCGTGGCGCAGGGTGTCGATGTCATGCTCAATGTGGCCGACCTGAACGCGTCGATCACCAACCCCATGGGCGCACCCGTGATCATCGACGAAGGGGCGATCGACGGCAGCCTGGAGTTCTCGCTGGATCGTACCGGGAATTCGATGCTTCGCTCGGAGCCGGATGTCGCGGAGGAGGCGAGTCAGATGTTTTCGGGTGTTGCGCTGGCGCACGGCTTTTTTCCCGGGCTTCCGGGGCGGGCCGTGTCGGCGGGCGACCAGTGGGTCGATACGGTGTCGTACGAGGGTGAGACCGACATGGGCATCCGGTCGGAGACCTCCGTTCTGACGTACACGGTCCGCGGTGACACGGTCATCGCGGGGCGGCCACTCCTCGTCCTGGACATGTCGGGGACGGTGGCATCCGAATTCGACATCAACGTCCAGGGTATGTCCGTGACTCAGACGTCGGACCTCGAGGTCGAAGGGCACGTGCTCTGGGATTATCAGGCATCCGTGATGTTCGAGAGCCATCGATCGGCGTCTGGCCAGGGCTCGGTGAGGATCCCTCTCGCTCCGGCGCCGCTACCGATTCGGATCGAGTCGTCCGAGAGCGCCCGTCTTCAGGACGGATAGCGGCCGATGAGTGAGTCCCCCATCGATGCTCTGCCGGTTCGGCTCCTGAACGTCTTCATCAGCCCGGGCAGGGTGATGAACCAGCTTGCCGAGCGGCCCGCGTGGCTCGGTGTCCTTATGCTGACCACGTTGATCTCAGCCATCACGGCCGCGCTCATCCCTCCCGAGCTCATTTACGAGACGCTGCGACAACAGCTGATCGAGCAGGGTGTTTCGGTCGAAGATTTCGGTGAAGCTCAACTGAATGTGCTCCGGTACGGCCGCATCCCGGGCGCGGTCGTTGGGACGCTCCTTCTCCAGTTCGGGATCGCCGCGCTCTACTCCGTGATCTTCACCTTCGTCCTCGGAGATGATGGTCGCTACTCACAGTATCTTGCGGCTGTTTCACACGGATGGTTCATTCCGGTCCTTATCGGCGTTCTTCTGCTTCCGTTGGTCATTCAGACCGAGAACCTCGAGCTGCGACTGACGGTCGACGTCTTCATCGCGGGCTTCTTCGAGCCGGGGTTCGTGCGGAACGTGGCAAAGCTCCTGGACCTGACGGTGATATGGTCGATCCTCGTAATCGCGCAGGGTGCTCACGCGATCGACAGGCGGCGCTCCTTCGCGAGTGCTGCCGCGGTCATGCTGACCATCTTCTTCGTGTACGCCATCGGCGTCGGCCTATTGCAGACGCGATAGCCGTGAGGCGCACGCGCGACCCGGGAGTGTCGCTGTGAGCGCCGCCCGAGGGCGGCTCGTGGCGATCCTGATCGCGGTCGTATCGTCCGCCGCGGCGCTCTTCCACATGTACGCGGCCGGGATCTCGCCGTTCACCGCGCTGGTGCAACGTCCGGTGCACCTGGCTCTGATGTCGGTCCTCGGGTTCCTGGGGGTCGGCGTTCAGAGACGAATCCGGGCAGACAGCGGCGAGGAGGGGCCGACCACAGGCGAGCGGATCAGTGAAGTCTCGGGTTGGTTCTTCGCCGTCATGTCGGTTATCGCATGCGCGTATCTTGCGCTGGAGAATCAGGAGCTGGTCGCGCGCTCGGGCAGTCCGACCCAGATGGACCTGATCATGGGCGCGATCACGATCCTGCTCGTGATCGAACTCGCCCGACGAGCGACCGGGTGGGGCCTCATCGCGGTCTGTGCGCTCGCCTTGATGTACGCGTTTGCCGGACCGTATCTACCCGGCTTCCTCGCACATCGGGGATACGGCGTCACCCGACTCATCGAGCATCTGTATCTCTCGACCGAGGGCGTCTGGGGGATTCCGCTGGGGGTCTCGGCTGATTTCGTGTACCTGTTCGTACTCTTCGGCGCCGTCCTCGAGACCGCGGGAGGGGGCGCGCTCCTGATCGCCATGGCGAATCGGGTCGCGGGTCGTACGCGGGGAGGGCCAGCCAAGACGGCTGCCGTGGCCAGTGCGTTCATGGGCTCCCTGTCCGGGAGCGCGGTCGCCAACGTGGTGACGACCGGGACCTTCACGATTCCGCTCATGAAACGGGCGGGCTTCAGGCCGTTCTTCGCGGGCGCGATTGAAGCGGCTGCGAGCACCGGCGGTCAGCTGATGCCGCCGGTCATGGGCGCCGGCGCGTTCATCCTCGCCACGTGGACGAACATTCCGTATCTGCAGGTCGCTGTCGCCGCGATCATTCCGGCGGTGCTCTACTATGGGGCACTGCTGGCGGCGATCCACTTCCGGGCAGCCCGGATGGGCATCGAGCCGGCGGAGGATCAGGAGAAGGAGCCGATCGTCGATCGGCTTCATCTACTGCTCCCGCTAGCGATCATCGTCGTGCTTCTCGGCATGGGACGATCCCCGATGCGCGCCGCGTTCTGGGGTGTGTCGACTGCGCTTTTGATGGCCCTCGCGCGGCCGTCGACGCGACCGTCCCCGCAGCAGCTTCGCGAAATCATGGAACGGGCGGGTCGCGGTGCGGTTCAGGTCGCTGCGGCGTGTGCCGCGGCGGGCATCGTAGTCGGAGTCGCGTCGTTGACCGGGATCGGTCTGCGGATGTCGGAGCTGATCATCACGCTCTCGCAGGGCAACCTGTTCGGGGCCCTCTTGCTGACGGCTCTCGGATCGATCGTACTCGGGATGGGGCTGCCCACGACCGCAGCGTATGTCGTGCTGGCCGCTCTGGGCGCGCCCGCGCTGGTGCAACTCGGTGTCCCGCTTCTCGCGGCTCACCTCTTCATTTTCTACTTCGGCTGTATCTCCAACGTGACTCCCCCCGTTTCGCTGGCTGCGTTCGCAGCGGCGGGAATCTCGGGTGCACCGCCGATTCGAACCGCGGTGTACGCTGCAATGCTGGCGGGAGCCGGATTCGTGGTGCCGTTCATGTTCGTATACGGGCCTGAACTCCTGCTCGACGGCACCCCGATCGCGATCCTGATCGCTACGGCAACCGCACTGGTCGGTGTCACGGCGCTCGCAGCGGGAGGTGTGGGGTTCGCCCGCGCGAGGTTGGAAGGATGGGAGCGGGCGATCGCTCTGCTCGCCGCGGCACTCCTGGTGTATCCGGGTTTGATCTCCGACGTGGCTGGCCTGGCGGGTGTCGGCCTCGTGTTCCTCCGATCTGAAGGACAGCCCGTCGTCACCTGGACGAAGTGGGCGGGTGCGACCCTCACGGCCGGGGTGGTGGCCGGCTTCTTCCTGCTGAGCCCTCCGGCCGGTCCGTCGGCGAACGTGGTCGTAACACCCTCCGACGCGACCACCATCGGGGGGGGATCACGGGGCGGCGCTCAGGAGTTTCTCTCCCTGGGTACGGCGGGCACCGGCGGGATCTACTATCCGCTCGGGGGCGCGATCGCCAGCCGACTTTCGATCGCGGACGATGTGCGACAGTACACGGCGGAGGTCAGTGGCGGATCGGTCGAGAACGTGAATCGTGTCGCGTCCGGGCAGATGGATATCGCCATGGCGATTGCTTCGACCATGTATCAGGCGCAGCGAGGGGAGGGTGACTTCACCAACGCGCTGTCCGAACTCCGCGCGATCGCTCCGCTCTATGCGAACGTCACACACATTCTCGTGCCTGCCGCGTCCCCGGCGCAGTCCGTATTCGACTTCGGCGGCCTGCGCGTATCCGTGGGTGCCGCGGGAAGTGGGACGGAGCAGCTGGCTCGGCATGTGCTCTCTGCACACGGTCTCACGTACGACGACATCGATCCGCAGTATCTCTCGTTCGCCGAGTCGTCTGCAGCGCTGCGGGACGGCGCGATCGATGCCGCCATCATCTCCGTCGGGTATCCGGCCGCCGCGGTGCTCGAGGCGACGACGACGTCGGACATGCGCCTCATAGGCTTTTCCGACGAGGTGCTCGATGCGATGTACGAGGAGCATCCCTATTACTCGGAGGGCATCATCCCCGAAGGTGCGTACCGCGGCATGGATGCCCCGATCAAGACGCTGGCCGTGATGAACTGGGTGTTCGCGCTCGAGCGTCTCCCCGACGAGATCGTCACCACGCTCCTCAACATTTTCGAGAACGATCGTGTCTCTCTGGAGCAGGTGCACGACATGGCCCGACAGATCGACCTGGACAATCTGTCCACGGCACCGATCCCTCTTCACCCGGCCGTCGAACGCTGGATCACCGAGAGGTAATGCTGGAACAGCCTCTCGGGTAAACATATGTTTTTGCCCGTGACGCTGAGACTTTCTGGGTCCGTGACCCTACTGACCACCGCCTTCGTACTCCTCGCCGCGCCGGCTTCGGGCCAGCTCGGTCAGGAGAACTCGGTGTCCGTGGAGGTCGACGCGGTTGACCGGAATCGATCGGCGCGGTCACCCGAGTCGTTCACGACGGAGCCGCTCGACTCGTCGAGGAAACTCGAAGAGATCCAGATCGACGGTCAGATCAACGAAGCCGACTGGGAAACCGCCCGGGTCTTCACCGGCTTCACCCAACGTGAGCCTGTCGAGGGTGGTCCTGCGGAGCACGACACGGAAGTGCGCGTTCTGTTCGGGGACGACGCCATCTGGATCGCGGCCCGCATGTGGGACACGCAGCCGGAGCTCATCGATCGACGCCTCACGCGCCGGGATCAGCACGGAACGTACGATCAGTTCAGTATTCATCTCGATCCGAATCTGGATGGTCTGACCGGATACAACTTCCGGGTCAGTGCCGCGGGGGTGCAGGGTGACCTGTACTTCTACAACGATGACAAGATGGACGGAGCGTGGGACGCCGTCTGGTCGTCTGCGGTGAATGTCGATTCCGAGGGCTGGACCGCCGAGATGCGGATTCCGCTCTCCCAGATCCGCTACGAGGCGTCGGACGAGTCGCAGACGTGGGGAATCAACTTCCATCGTCTGCGGATCGCGTCGAACGAACGCAGCTACTACTCCCTGATCTCCCGGACCCGCCAGGGCATCGTGAGTCAGATGGGGCGCATCGACAACGTTGAGGTGTCTCGACCTGCTCGCCGCCTTGAAGTGCTCCCGTATGCCGTGAGCAGCCTTGAGCGTGGGCCGGCGGTCGAAGGTGATCCGTTCTTCGATGGTTCGGCCACGGGCAGCCGGATGGGCGTGGACCTCAGCTACGGTCTCGGAGCTGCGTTCACCCTGGACGCGACGATCAACCCCGACTTCGGCCAGGTCGAAGCTGACCCGGCGGTCATCAACCTCTCGGCGTTCGAAGTCTTCTTCCCGGAGCAGCGGCCGTTTTTCGTTGAGGATGCTCGTAACTTCGACTTCGGTCTCTCCGGCGGTCGAAATTCGCTCTTCTACAGCCGCCGTATCGGTCGGTCTCCGCAGGGACGAGCACCGGGCGACGTCGAGTTTTCAGACGTGCCGCAGAATGCGACGATCCTTGGCGCCGCGAAGCTTGCGGGACGTACCACGAGTGGTCTGTCGGTCGGTGCCATGGCTGCGTTGACCGGTAACGAATTCGGGCAGGGCGTCTTCGACACGGGTCAGCAGGACGAATTCCTCGTCGAGCCGCGCACGACGTTCGGTGTGTTCAGTCTGGGTCAGGACTTCAATGAGGGCACGACTCAGATCCGTGGTCTCGGGTCGTTCATGAACCGTGACCTCCCGTCCGATGGCTCGTTCGACTGGCTCACGTCGTCCGCGTTCAACGGGGGCCTCCGATTCGAGCATCAGTGGAACAACCGCGATTGGGCGCTCTGGGGTTTCTTTGCCGGCAGTCATGTGCGGGGTTCCGAAGTCGCGATGACCCGGGTGCAGCGCTCCTCCACCCACTTCCTGCAGCGGCCTGACGCGACACGCTTCTCGGTCGATCCGACCGCAACGTCACTGAGTGGTCGTGACTGGCGCCTCCAATTCGAGAAGCGAAACGGACAGCACTGGACCGGTTCGGTCTGGGCGGCCGAGGTCTCCGACGTCTTCGAGGTCAATGACATCGGCTTCTCGACCAATGCCGAGCGTCTCGATGGCGGGTTCCGTGTCGCATACCGGGAGATCCAGCCGGGGCGCCACTTCCAGAACTACGATCTCACGCTCTCCAGCTTCCACAACTGGAGCCACGAGGCGCTCGACGACATGTGGTCGGTCGGCTCCTGGCACAACGCGCGCACGAACGGAAACTACTCGCTCCGTGCGAATGCAAAGCTGAGGAACTGGTGGGACGTTCGGGCCAGCGCCCGGTACGAGCCGCAGAAGATGAGTCGGCGAGACACTCGTGGCGGGCCGATGATGGTCGGTCCGGCGAGCTTCTCCTGGAACGCGCATGTG
>CALHIO010000272.1 GCA_938030915.1 uncultured Gemmatimonadota bacterium | reverse complement strand
CCTCCGGGGACTAGCGCCCGTCTGGGGCGGACGACCCTCCGCCGTCGTGCGGAGTCGATTCCGGGTCCGCCGGACTTCCACCCCCTCCCCCGCCGACCCCCTGATCACCGCCGACCCACCGATCGACCACAACGGCGGTGGTCATCTGTCCCATCAGGTTGACCGATGTTCGAAACATGTCCGGAATGCGGTCCACGCCGAGGAGAATGGAGAGCCCGGCGAGTGGGACACCGACCGTGTCGAGGGCCGGCGCGAGCGTCACGACACTCGACGAAGGAACCGGTGCCACAGTGAGCGACACGAGGAAGGTCGCGAGGATGGCGCCACCGAGCGCGGCCGCCGGAATGGGGGTGTCGTAGAGATGAGCCAGGAAGATGATGGCTGCTCCCTGAAACAGGGCCGAGCCGGCCCGATACATGGATGCCCCGAGCGGCACCACGAGGTCGGTCACCGTCTCGGACACCCCCAGATTTCTGTGTACCTCGTCGAGGGTGACCGGTAGCGCAGCCGCGGTGCTCGTCGTCGAGAAGGCGATAGACGTGGCTCCGAACGTGCCTCCGAAAAACGTCGCGGGCCCGATGCCGCCGACGAACTTGAGGATCGGCAGGTAGACGACGGTCACGTAGATCCCGAGCGCCAACACCACGGAGATCACGAAGACGGCGAGACTCTGGATGAGGCCCCACCCCAGTTGAGCGGTGACGGGCGCCGCGAGACCGAAGATCCCGATCGGTGCGGTCCAGAGAATCCACCACACGAGCTTGATGAGCGCCTCACCCGCAGCGTCCGCGAATCCCACGAGCCGCTGGCGAGGCGCTTCATCCAGGCTGCCGGCCGCGGCGGCGAAAAGAGCCGTGAAGACGATCAGCGGAAGGAGCGATCCCGCGGACGCGGCCGCGAACGGATTGCTCGGAATCAGGTTGACCAGGAAGTCGACCAGCCCCGGCAACTCGGAAGCCTCCCGCGCTGCCGCCGCGGGCGCCGAAACGTCCGGAGCGAAGCGAAGCCCGGCGAACATCGTGCCCATCCCGATCACGATCGCGGGCGGTACTGTGGCCCAGAAGAATGCGAGCGTCGTTCCTCCCAGGCGCCCCAGTTTACGGAGGTCCCCGAGGTTCGCGACACCCGAGAAGATCACCGCCATCACGAGCGGGATCACCACCATGCGGATCGCGTTCATGAACGCGGTACCGAACGGGGCCGACCCGAGCGCGATCGCCATGAACAGGTCGGAGCCGGCAGCCGCGAGAAGGCCGGTCAGGAGACCGAGAACCAGTCCCGCAGCGATAGAGATGTGAAGCATGCGGCGGCGGAGTCAGAGAGTTCGGACCGCCGGCGAAGGTACCGTGCGGAGGCGGACGAGGCGACGGATACTCGCGATCCCCGCTGCAGGACCGAGCGCAAGGAAGGCGAAAGCCCACGTCCAGCCAACCACGTCGACCGCCACCGGTACCATTTGAATCGTCACCATGGTGAGGAGAAAGCCCAGGGACGTCTGGAGCATCAACGCCGTGCCTACGGAGTCGGAGGGGGCGACCTCGGTCACCATCGCGCTGAATTGCGCCGAGTCGGCGACGACGAAGAACCCCCACACGCCCGTGACGAGGGCGAGCATCCAGAGCGGTGCCGTGACGACGAGCCCGATCAGGACACAACAGATCCCGCTTGCCGCCATCGCGAGATTCACCACCCGACCACGGCCCATACGGTCAGCAGCCAGCCCACCCCAGACGCAGCCCAACCCCCCGGCCGCGATCGCCCCGAATGCGGCGACATCGACCCAGGCCGCACCGACACGCCCCGCGGCTGCGAACGCCAGGAACGTGGGAACCCACGTCCACATCGCGTACAGCTCCCACATGTGACCCAGGTACCCCCCCGTCGCCAGCATCGTCTCACGGTGTCGCAGGATCCGTCCCAGCCGGTTCCATTCGAAGGGTCGACGAGCAAAGGGGAACGGCCCGTCGCGGTACCCGATGAGAACGAGGAGCGCGGCCAGCCCACCCGCTGCCGACGCCCCGATGACGACCGTCGGGAGTGAGGCTCCGCCCACGGCCTTGATGAGGTACGGGAGCGCTTTGCCGACTGTGAGGGCGCCGACGACCGTTCCGATCGCAAGCCCGCGCGCTGAACGGAACCAGGTGGAGATCATCTTCATGCCCGGCGGATATACCCCGGCGAGAAACAGCCCCGTCAGGAACCTCGCTACGAGGGCACTCCGGTACCCAGGAACGACAAGGAGGAGGGCGTTCACACCTGCTGCCAGGGCGGCTGATCCCGCAAAAAGCACGCGAGACGGCAGGACGTCGGCAAGGTTCAGCACGGCCGCGAGCGCGGTGCCCGCGACGAACCCCAGCTGGACCGTTGTGGTCAGGAGCCCGACCTGCCCTGCGCCGAGTCCCCATCGGAACTGAAGCTCCGTGGAGACGGCTGTGGCCGTCATCCATGCCGACAGACTGAGCAGCATGCACGCGGAAACGAGGACCAGCGCCCTCCAGCGCCTCGGATCCGAGTCGGCGTCGCGCGGGCCCCCAGTCACGGCCGGGCCTATCCGACCATCTGCCTCGCGACGAACCAGAGATTGGCGGGCCGCTCTGCGAGTCGTCGCATGTACCAGGGGAACCACGCGGAGCCGTAGCTGATCAGGACACGTACCTGGTGGCCCTCACGCGCGAGGCGATCCTGCTCGTCACGCTGGATCCCGAACAGCATCGCAAACTCGTAATGGTCCTTGCCGAGCCCGAGCTCCCCCGCCAAGCGCATCGTCCCAGCGATCATTCGCGGGTCGTGCGTACCGAGTACGACGCGGCCCTGGGCTCCGCTGAGCCGAGCCTGCAGGAGCGTCTGAGCGAGCTTCACGAAGCTCCGATCCACGTCACCCTTGTCGGGGAAGGCGATGGACTCGGGCTCATTATAGGCGCCCTTCACGATCCTGATCGCGGGATCCAGCGGAAGCAATGACTCGAGATCGGCCTCGGTCCTGCGCAGATACGATTGAATGCACAGCCCGACGTTCCCTTTGTCCTCCTTCACGCTGCGGAAGATGTCCAGAGTCCGGTCGACGTACTCCGAGCCCTCCATGTCGACCCATACGAGCGAGTCCGTCGAGTCCGCCAACTGAGCCAGGCGGTCCCGCGCCTCGTCGGTCCCGAAGTCGAGCCCGATCTGGGTCGGTTTCACCGAGATCTCCATATCGAGGCCGAGCTCGGAGATGCGCCGCAGATCCTCCTGATAATGCGCAACCACCGCGTCTGCCTCGGCGAGCGAGGTCAGGTTCTCGCCGAGGAGCGTGGTCGTCGTAGCGATCCCTCGCTCCTGAAGAACCTGGGCTTCGCGGGTCGCGTCCGTGAACTCCTGCCCCGGCATGAAGCGTTTGGTGGCCTTCTGGACGAACCGGTACTGGGGAAGACGCTCGGCCAGAAAGGGATTGGTCGATGCCCAGAGAAGCGAGTTACGCAACATACCGGAAGGAGAGTTGGGGTCAGACGGAAATGAATCGGTACATCATGCGGATCAGCCGGTAGGCCTCATCTGCGCTTCTGGCGGTGTAGGTGACGGTATACCCGTCCACCTTCGACATGCCCGGAATCGCCAACAAGATGTCGACATGAGTCGTCGAAGCGAACCGCATACGGATGCGAACGGGGGAACCGAGGTCGTACGGGTCAAATCCCCCCGCCTCCAGACGCTGGAGCGCGCGGTCCACGCCGTTCGCCAGCATCGCTCGCACGCGCTCCGGGTGGATGAGCCTCGCGGAAGACGGTGTCTCCGCCGTCTTCGTCGTCACGGTTTCGCTGCCGAGAAGCTCTCCGAGCTCTGCGGTAGCGGCGGAGTCCCCCGCGACGAGAATCACGGGCACATCGTGAGATCCGGCGAAGACAGCGTTCATCCCTCCTTCGCCCACTTCCACATCGTTCAACCAGAGGCCCTTCACAGCCCCGCTGCCGGTGTGGGCGAGGAACCCGTCCGGGTCCCCTGCTTTCGCGTGGTATCCGATGAAGACGGCACCGTCGAACGTGCCGTCCAGCCCCTGCACCATCCCGAGCGGCTTGATGGAGCCCTGGATGTAGACGACACGCGGATCGAATCGGGTGTGCAACGCGTTCTGATGATCCCCATGGGAATCGTTGACCAGAATCTCGGCATCCGGATGCCGGGCGTAGATGGCGTCGACCACTGCATTCACCTCGTCGGTGAGCAACTCCCGACCCGTGGCGTAATCCTTCCCGGAAGTGGATGTCATGCTCGGACTGCCGATTCCACCGATGCCCTCCATATCGACCGAAATGAAGATGCGCAGCGGATCCTGGGCGGATAGCGGAGCGGCCAGGGCCGCAACCAGCAGGGTGAACCATGCGACCCGGGGCACGAGCGTCTTCATTTGGTCTCCAGGGACGAGAAGCGTAGGTCCGAGATCACGGAGCGGCCGGATCCTAATCGTGTCGACCGACCGACCCGAGCGCGGGGGCATGGCCCCGCTCAGGACAGCATCGCGAATCCTACGGTGCTCGGCGGCGCTCGCCAACGCCTGAGCTCCCCCTTCGACCCGTTGCCAGCCGCAGCAGATCTCGGCATGATCTCGCGCCCCTCAATTCCACGATTGCA
>CALHIO010000271.1 GCA_938030915.1 uncultured Gemmatimonadota bacterium | reverse complement strand
GAGGCCCGAAACCAGCACCGCGGCCCGAAGAGCGCGAGCAGACATGGATCAGCCTCCCGAAATACTGAACTTCTGAATCCGCCGACCCGTCGACGCCTCACCGACGTAGATGTTGCCCTGCGAGTCGACCCCCATGCCGTGAGGCCGCAGGAACTGGCCGACTTGGCGACCACCCCGGCCGAAGTCACCGACGACCTCGAGGTCGCTGCGACGAAGGATCCAGACCTTGTGGTTGGTCCCATCGGCCAGATACAGCCACTCCTGATCCGCATCCGGCGACAGCTGGATGACGAAGGCCGACCCGGATGCGAGGGTGCTCGGCTCGATGATCTTCTCGGTGACGAACGTACCGTCCTGCTGGAAGACCTGGATCCGGTTGCCTCGCCGATCGGCCACGTAGATGAGCCCGTCGTTCGAGCCGACGAGGCCGTGCACCGTGGACATCTGGGTCGGCGGGTCCGCGGCGTGCGTCGCCCCACCGAAGTCGTACTGATACTCGTCCTGGGGCTCCTCGCCGTACGCCCCCCAGTGCCGGAGATACGCGCCGGAGTCACCATCGAAGACGATCACGCGCCGATTGCGATACCCGTCAGCGATGAAGACCTCGTTGGTGCCGGGATCCACCCAGATGCCGGCAGGACCACCGAGCAGTTCGGTGTCGGCGTTTCCACCCGTCTCGTCGTACTCACCGATCTGCATGAGCAACTCGCCGGACCGCGTGAACTTCATCACGCGATGATGCCGGTACGTACCCACCCACACGTTGTCCTGATGATCCACGAAGAGTCCGTGCGCGTTTCTCGGGAAATCGGCGATGTCCTGCGTCGTAGGGTCGCCCCACCCCTGGACCACGTTCCCGTCCGGATCGAACTCGACGACCACCGGCGCGGGGCGGCAGCACAGGCCGATCGGCGGATCCTGCACGGCCGACGTCTCCTCCGGCGTGAGCGTCTCCGGGAGGTGGGTCACCCACACATGATCCTGCGCGTCGACGAAGACGGCGGTGATCGACCCCATGATCCAGTCGTTGGACATGGTACGCGGCCACGTCGGATCGACCGTGAAGGCGGGGACCTCGCCGGAGGCGGTGGCGCCCGCCATGGCGGCATCATCGGGTTCGGCGGCACACGCCCCCAGTACGAGGATCGTGCCAAGCAGTGCGGTAGTTCGGATCATGGTGTGCCCCGTCACGGTTCTCACGGCGTGGAGCCTTCGCGTTCGACTCGCGAGGAGCTCCGAATGGATCGGCGACCAAAGTAGGCGACCCCCTTCCGACGGGACATGGGCGCTGTCGAGCATGAGATCTCCTCTCTAGCTTCCGCCCGTCGATATCCGCCGCCGCGTCCCCATGTCGCAGAGTTCCGCTACACCTGTCGAGCGCTCCGTCGCCAACCTCGTGATGCCTCTCGTCCTGGGAGGGACGATCGTCGCACTCGCCCACTCCGCACGAGTGCAGTCGAGCACGCTTCTCACGCAGTCCTTCCTCGGGGCGGCGGGCGTTCTGGGCGCGTGGAGCCTCCTCCTGATCGTAGTGCCCACGCTGAGACAGGCCAGCGGCCGGATCGAGACCACGCTCAGGGCGCAGCACTACATCCAGGCGTTCTGTCAGTTCTCGGTCTACGCGTATTGGGGATGGTACTGGCGCCCGGTCTACGACATGGGTGTCCTGATCGCCGCCCAGATCCTGTTCGCCTACGGCTTCTCCATGCTGCTGTCGTGGTCGCGCGGACGGCTGTACACCCTCGGCTTCGGCCCCATCCCGATCATCGGGAGCATCAACCTTTTCCTCTGGTTCCGGGACGACTGGTTCTATCTGCAGTTCCTGATGATTGCGGTGGGCTTCCTGGGAAAGGAGTTCATCAGGTGGCAGCGTGACGGACGCTCGGCCCACATCTTCAACCCTTCGGCCTTCGCGCTCGGACTGTTCTCTCTCGTCCTGATCGCCGCAGGAAGCACCGACCTCACCTGGGGTCAGGAGATCGCGTCGACGCTCACGCTGGCCCCGAGGATCTACCTCTTCCTCTTCCTGGTCGGTCTCGTCGTGATGTACTTCTTCGAGATCACCCTCGTCGCGGGCTCGGCGGCTGCCGTCCTCTTCCTGCTGAGCGCCGCCTCGTTCCAGATCACCGGTGTCCCCTACTTCATCGACTCCGAGATCCCCGCTGCGGTCTTCCTCGGGCTGCACCTGCTGATCACCGATCCCTCGACATCCCCACGCACGCCCGTGGGCAAGACGATCTTCGGAGCATTCTACGGCCTGGGCGTCTTCGGCCTCTACGCACTGCTCGGTGCGATGGGCGCGCCCACCTTCTACGACAAGCTCCTGTGTGTGCCGCTGCTGAACCTCAGCGTGCGAGCCATCGACCACTTCGTACGAAGCCGGAAGTGGACCGAGGCGTGGACGGCAGCGACGGACATCGCGGCCCGTCCGGTCTGGATCAGCCCCCGGCTGAACCTGATGCGCATGGCCGTCTGGATCCTCTTTTTCGGTGTGATGAGCATGACGGGCCGCACCGACGGGCAGCACACGGGCGACGCCGTGCCCTTCTGGGAGCAGGCATGTGCCGACGGCCGCGGCAACGCGTGCGAGCGGTTGATTCAACTCGAAGCGAGCTACTGCGGCGACAATTCGGCGTGGGCGTGCAACGAACTCGGCCTCCACTACCGCAGTGGTACGATCACCGAGGTCGATGCCGAGCTCGGGCGATCGTATCTGGCTCGGGCGTGCGAACTCCGGTACCAGCCGGCGTGCATGAACCTACTGGAGCCCTCGCGCTCGGTTCGCACGGAGCCCCGCCCGCTCGACCTGCGTCTCATGCTTCGTGAGGGCGGCCTGAATCTCATGCAGATGGAGATCCCCGCGCTTCTGGATCGAGCATGTGCGCACGAGTGGTCGTTCGCCTGTCAGAGGATCGCGAGCCGCTCGTGACCGAAGGCTGGTCCGGGAGATCGCCCGGTGATCCCGCGGACGCCGCGACGAGATCAACGGGCGTGGTGATCGCCGCGGTCGCTCTGGTCGCGCTCTCGTGGCTCGCCCTGGCCCTCGCTCCAGATTCCGACGCGGAAGGCCGGATGAGGGACGCGGCCGTGGCCGGGCCACGCGTACCTCTTCCGTCCGCGCTTGCCAGGTTCCGACCGGGCACCGCCTGGCTCCCGGACGACCCGATGCTCGGCTTCGAGGAGATCCCCGGGGGACCCTTCGTGATGGGGAGTGATCCCGCGCGGGACTCCCTCAGCTTCGACGTCGAGTGGTGGGGTAACGGTCGCGTGCAGGGACAACCGGACCTCCCCACGTTCTACATGGCCCGCTACGAAGTCACCGTCGCGCAGTACGGGGCGTTCGTGAACGCATCCGGCCATCTAGTACTCGACGCCCGAGCGGTTCAGGCACCACCCGATCATCCGGTGACCTGGATCGCGTGGACCGACGCGATCGCCTATGCCGACTGGCTGGATGGCGAACTTCGCGCGCGTGCCGACGCGGGCGACCTCGATTCCGCCATCGCCGGACTCCTGCGTGGCGGGTGGCGCGTCACCCACCCGACCGAGGCTCAATGGGAAAAGGCCGCGCGCGGCAACGACGGGCGGATCTATCCCTGGGGCGACACGCCGGACCCCGGCTTCGCCAACTATCGCGCACGCAGCACCACTGCGGTGGGCTCATTCGACTGCCCTTCGTGTGCCCATGGTCTATCCGACATGAGCGGCAACGTGTGGGAGTGGACGATCAGCCCCTATCAGCCCTACCCGTTCACCGACGCGGACGACGCCGAAACGATGCGGAGCGAAGCCCTCTGGGTCATGCGCGGCGGATCGTTCGGAGACCCCGAGCGGATGATCCGAGCCGCAAACCGCGGAGGTGCCGACCCGGGCGCGCGTCGGCCGTTCATCGGACTCCGCGTCGCCCTCGTGCCGGGCTGATCTTCACGGTCGAGGTCAATCGCCCTGGGTGACGGCCCCCGTCTCGAGGAGCGCTTCGATCTCATCCGACTCGAGCCCGAGCTCCTCGAGGATCTCCACGCTGTGCTCGCCACGGGCCGGCGGAACCCGCTCCGCCCTCGGCCGTGCTCCATCCATGCGCAGGGGCAGCGACACGTCGCGGTAGCCATCGACCGACGGGTGCGCGACCGGCGGGAACATGCCGGCGGCCTCCACCTGGGGGTCGCCGACGACCTGATCGATGGACTGGATCGCCGACGCCGGAATCGAGTGCTCTTTGGTCCGACAAAGGAGCTCCTCAGTCGTGAGGCGGCCGGTCGCCTCCTCCACCAGCGGATCCAGATCGGCGCGGTGGGCGACGCGCTCCGGGTTCGACGCGAAGCGGGGGTCCTCGGCGAGTTCGGGCAGCTCGAGCGCGGCGCAGAGCCGGCGGAAGATCGCGTCGTTACCGGCTGCGATCATCACGTATCCATCGGACGTCCGAAAGGCCCGATACGGGGCGATGGCGCCGAGGCTCGAGCCCATGGGGCCCGGAACGCGTCCGGTCGCCATGTATCCCATCATGTGGTACGAGACCCATGCCAGAGACGTATCCATCAGCGAGGCTTCGAGGGCCGCTCCGACCCCGCTCCGGTCCCGCTCCCGGAGCGCCGCGAGGATCGAGAGCGCAGCCCACATCCCCGTGCCGAAGTCGACGACCGAGCCGCCCACGCGCGTCGGCGCGCCCTCCGGCTCTCCCGTCACGGAAATGATGCCGGCGTACGCCTGCATGAGCGGATCGTACCCCGGCTGGTCACTCATCGGACCGTCCTGGCCATACGCGCTCAACGACATGTGTACGATGTCATCACGCCACGCCTGCACCGACCCGGCGTCGATGCCCAGACGTCGGGCTGCGGCCGGTCGCGACGCCTGCACGAAGACATCGCACGAGGTGGCAATCCGTCGCAGCACCTCCATTCCCGCGTCCTGCTTGAGGTCGAGGATAATGCTCCGCTTCCCCCGGTTCGCCGAGAGGAAGAGCGTTGAATCCTCTCCCCAGAACGGGGGCCCCCAGAGCCGCCCGAGGTCACCCCCGGGCGGCTCCACCTTGATTACCGTGGCACCGAGATCCGCGAGGATCTGGGCGCAAAACGGTCCAGCAAGGTTCTGCGTGACGTCGCAGACCCGGATATCGGCGAGGGGTGCCCGCGTCTCGGACGGATTCGGTGCGTCCACGGACTACTCGTTCCCGGTCGTACGGGCGGGAATGACGCCCGTGCTCTGCCAGTAGAATCCCTGCGCCGGCTGCTGCTCGGGCCACGTCTGGTTCAGGGTATCCCCTTCGTACATGCGGCCGTTCATCATCACCCAGCGGACCGTATTCGAGTTGTACAGATCGTCGAGCGGGTTCGCATCGAGTACGACCAGGTCGGCCAGCTTGCCCGGCTCCAGCGATCCGAGATCCTGATCCAGGCCAAGCGCATCGGCCCCGATGATCGTCGCGATCCGGAGTGCCTCATGGTTCGTCATCCGATCCGACGCTCCGGTAAGCCAGAGCTCCCAGTGGTACCCGAGCCCCTGCAGCTGTCCGTGACTCCCGACACCAGCCCGGCCCCCAGCCTCGACCACGTCGTCGAGGAAATCCGAAATCTCACGATGGATGTACTGGGACTCGTCGAACCAGCCGGCACCCCCGGCTCGCCGGGCGGCCTTCTGATAGATCTCCTCCCAGGGCGTGAAGGTCGCGAGCTTTTCGTCACGCAGTACGTCTGTCGTCGTGTAGAAGAGGTTTTCCGCCCACGGGCCGCCGTACGTCACGACGATCGTCGGCGTCGTCGCCATGTTGGACTGCGCCACGAGCTCGACCACGTCGTCGAAGAGCGGGACGCCGGGCAGGTTGTGCTCCGTCCCCGAATACCCGTCCTGCGCCATCGTCAGGTTGAGACGCAGGTCGAGGCTGCCCTCGGTGGTCGGCATGAGCTCCAGCTCGCGCGCGGCCTGGATGATCCACTGGCGGACTTCCCGGTTGCCCGCACCGTACATCTTGATGGTCTTCGTGTCGAAGTAGTCCGCGTACCGTCGGAGGACGTCGCGGGCTTCATCGAGGCTACTGATCCCCTCACCCGAAAAGACACCCTGGCCCGTGCTGTAGATCCGCGGCCCGACCATGCGCCCGGCGCGCATGAAGTCCTCGTACGAAAGTACGTCGCTGGATCCGGTCTGCGGGTCGCGCGCCGTCGTCACGCCGTACGCGAGGTTGGCCGCGTACGACCAGGGCTGTGCGCGGTGCACGTTGAACGACGCCCTCAGATGGGCGTGGGTGTCGACGTACCCCGGCACGATGGTCCGGCCCGCCATGTCCATACGGGCGGCGTCCCCCGGGATCGCGACACTGCCCGATGGACCGACGGCTTCGATCCGGTTGTTCCGGATCACGATGTCCCCCTGCTCGAAGACCTCGTCCCCCTTCATCGTGATGATCCGGGCACCGGTCAGGGCGAGCACCCCTTCCGGCGTGTCGCGTTCGACCTCCACCATGATGCGCGACTCGGCGGGCCGATACCCGTCGTCCTCGTCTTCGTCTGCATCCTCGGCCTCCTCCTCCTCATCCTCCGCTTCGTCCTCGGCTGCTTCGTCCTCGGCCGCTCGCGCAGCATCCACGCTGTCTGCGAACGCCTGCGCGGCATCGAGATCATAGACGAAGTGTGCGTTGCCGAGCGCCCAGTGCACCTCCCGCCCACTCGGGCCCCATGCCGGGAACTGCGCCCCGATATCCGTCAGCTGCTCGGTCGGGAATGCGGCCGACGAGGGGTTCGCCACCGAAATGGTCGGGGCCTCGGCACCCACGCCGTACGGGACCGTCACCACGTAGAGCTGGTTCCCGACGAGTGCCATCGCCTGATCGCCCTCGGGCGCCATGCGGATCATCGATGCCGCCGGGCCCTGTCCTCCACCCGGGCTCGCGCCCCGTACCTGCACGTGCTCGCGTCGGTCGGTCCCGTCCCACCGCATCGAGATCAGACCCACACCCGCCTGCGTCGCGTGGATCCGATCGGACCCCTGCACGAAATGGGGAGCATTCAAACCCGCTACCGGAGTAATCAGTGACGCTTCTCCTCCGCTCGACGGCACCCAGACCAGATCGACCGAGCCGCGAGGAACGCCCTGGGTCAGCGCTTCCTCATAGGCGATACGGGGCCCTCGGATCGCGACCACGCGAGCGCCGTCCGGAGAGAAGACGGGCTGTGTGTAGAACGCGGCCTCCGTGGTAATCCGCTCGAGATCGTCTCCGTCGGGATCGACCACGTACATCTGCCCGCCCTCGGCGTCCGAGTACGAGGCGAACACGAGTCGCTCGCCGTCCGGCGACCATGAAGGCTGCGCGGCCATGGCATCCATCGACGCGATGTGCTCCGGCTCCCCGTCGGGCAATTCTTTGACGTACACGTCGCCCATGATCGTGAAGGCGAGGTGCTGTCCGTCGGGAGACGGCGCGAGATCCCGGATCTGCTTGGCGACGAAGGTCGGGCCGTCCTCGATCGGGTAGTCGAAGTCGACTTCGGGGCCCATCGGCAAGTCGACGTCGACGCGGAAGGGGATCTCGATCACCTCGCTCCCGTCGATCGGCACACGCCAGATCTTGCCGCCCCAGAACGCCACGACTTCGCGCGAGTCCGGCGTGAAGCTCATCCCCGGGTACGCGTCGCGGGCGGCCCGTGACTCCTGCTCGTCCCTCTGCACCGGGAACGCGAGCCAGCGCTCGTCTCCCGTCTCAAGGTTGCGGATGCGGAGTCCCGTCTCCGACACATGGCGGCTGCCGTACACCAGCCATCGACCGTCCGGTGAGAGGGTCGGCCGGAACGCGCCGCCGTATCGACCGGAGCGCGCACTGTTCTCGCCGGTCTCGCGGTCGTAGACCCAGAGCTGGTAATCCCGTCCCGGCGAGTTGTACTGCCACGTGCCGGTCCGGCGGCCATACCAGATGAACCGGTCGTCAGAGCCGAACGCTGCGCCCGTAGTCCGGGCATTCCCAGGGTCCTCGATCAGCTGGATTCCGCCGCCACCCTCACGGTGGTACATCCACAGCTTGCCCTGCCCGGGGCTCTGACGAGTGGCGACGATGTAGTCCCCGTCCGGCGTCCACTCGGGTGACTGGAACGCGCTGCGCTCGCCACGTGTGATCCGGGTCGTGTCCGCCTTGTCGAGCGAGATCGTCCAGACGGCATCACCTCCACTGCGGTCGCTGACGAACACGACCGACTGACCGTCCGGACTGAAGCGCGGCTGCCCGTCGAACGCCATCCCCTGTGTCAGCGCCGTCGCCTGACCACCAGAAAACGGCATTGTATAGAGATCGCCCAGAAGGTCGAAGACGATCGTCTGCCCGTCGGGGCTCACGTCCAGCGAGATCCACGACCCTTCCGTGAAGCTTCCGGACAGAGTGCGTTCCGGAGTGAGTGGGAGCCCTTCTCTCAGCAGCTCGGTCGCCTCGTCGACTTCGTCCTGATCCTGAGCCTGGCCGGGAGCTACGGATCCCACCGAGAGGAGCCCGACACACACCGCCACTCTCAGCCACACGCGCTTCGACATCCTGCACTCCTGAAGAAAGTCTGCCCGAGCTACGACATGCACCGGGCCGAATCGAGATGGCCAAGATCGCCCTCGTGCGAACGGCGGGCCAGCCGGACCACCGGAACGCTCTCTCCCCGACCCTGTACAGCAATCGTGGCCAGCCCCAGCTTGGCCCAACCTCACCGACCCGAGCCGATTCCGATGCGCTTCATGACCTGCTCACGCGCCCTTCTCCTGCTTACCGTCTGCGCCGCACCCATCGCCTGCGATGCCCAGCAGCGTCGCCCTGGTCAGGACCGGCAGCCGACGATCCCGCCGCCGTCGATCACGGAGTACAAGCCGCAGTCCACGCTCGTGGTGCCGGAGCACGAGGTACCCCGCGCCCGCTTCCCCCTCGTGGACATCCACGGTCACCCCCCGACGCTCGACAACCGAGAGACGATCGAGCGCGTACTCGGGGAAATGGACCGGCTGAACATCGGAGTCATGGTTCAGGCACGTCCGAGCTCCGGTCAGAGGCTCCGGAGTCAGATCGAGGCGGTGCGTGAGGCCGGGTACGAGGACCGCTTCGTCTTCTTCGCCTCCCTCGATCTCCAGAACGTCGGCCCCGGGTCCGGCGCGCGCATCGCGGCCCAGCTCGAGGAGGACGTGGCTGCGGGCGCAGTGGGCATCGGCGAGATCAGCAAGGCGTTCGGCCTCTTCTACACGAAAGCGGACGGCTCTCGCCTGGAGATGGACGACCCTGAATTGGACATCGTCTGGGAAACCGCGGGACGACTCGGTATCCCGGTCTTCGTGCACACGGCAGATCCCCCCGAGTTCTTCGAACCACTCGACTTCACGAACGAGCGCTGGCTCGAGCTTGCGCTCTTCGAGAATCGCCGCTTCATGGATCGTGAGCGCTTTCCCTCGTTCGACGACCTCATGGAGGAGCGTAACCGGATGCTCATGAAGCATCCCAACACCACATGGATCCTCGCGCACATGGGGTGGCACACGGCTGACCTGGCCCGCCTAGGTGAGATCTTCGACGCGCACCCCAATGTGCTGGGTGAGGTCGGCGCAGTGCTGTACGATCTCGGCCGCCAGCCCCGGTTCGCAGCCGAGTTCTTCACCAGGTACAAGGATCGGGTCCTCTTCGGGAAAGACTCGTTCCAGCCCGACGAATACCCCTACTTCTTCCGCGTCTTCGAGACCGCGGACGAGTATTTCGACTACTACCGGGACTACCATGCGTTCTGGAAACTCTACGGCATGGACCTGCCGGACGACGTTCTGAGAGCGCTCTACTACGAGAACGCGCAGCGCATCATCCCCGGCCTCCCGGCAGCCGCACTGACGACGGACGGGCGAGGCGCGACCGAGTAGACCTCCGGGGCGACGTTATCGGACCCGCTCGAACCTCACGTCGCGGGTCCGGACATTATCGAGGTAGAAGCCGATCACCCGCCCGTTCCGGTCACGCTCGAAGGTGAAGTTCAATTCGCTTCCCGAGAAACGATCGACTTCGCCCGGCGAGAGCTCGACGTCGGCGGTGCGACGATGGTGTGCGACGAGGCCGTCGTCTCCGACGACGACGACGTAGAAGGTCTCGAGCTCCTCGCTGAAGTAGCGGCCGACGTACGCCTCGAGCTCCTCCCCGCGGGGCTCCCACTCTTCGGCATCGTCCTCGAGGCGGGTCGCCCTCTGCGCGCCACCCTGGTTCAGCGTGAGCGCGTCGACCTCACCCGCCTCGCCTCGATGAAAGACGATCGATGCATCGACCTGCTCGATCGCGAAGGTGGAGTCCGACGTGGGTACAATTTCGATCCGCTGCTGACCGGTCGCCTGCGTGTAGAGCGTCGTGTCTTCACGAAAGAAGGAGAGGATGAAGTTGGGCGCCGCGTCGATCGCGTACCGACCCACGAATTCGTCGAAGTCCTCCGGGTCGTACGACTCGGGGTCGAACTCCGCGTCCTCTCCTCCGGTCTCGTCTCCCGACGCGATCGCATCGGAGAAGAACGCAGCGGCGAGCCGGAACGCCACGTTGCTGTTGAAGGCCCCGTGGTTGCTCTGGGTCGTGATGCCTGCGTTGATGTCCGGGTAGTACACGAGTTGCGACCGGTGCGCGATGTCCGCGCCCCCGTGATGAACCCGTCGCTGGCCACCCTGCTCGTCGATCATGAGGCCGTAACCGTACCCTGTCTCGTCTCCGTCGGTGAGCACATACGACGTCATCATCTCCTCGAAGATCGCCGGCGTTCCCACGACCGGGTCGGGGTTGGCGTAATTCTCCACCCAGCGCTGCAGGTCCTCGACCGTCGAATAGATCGCGCCGGCGCCCACGGCCGCTCCGAGGTCACGGGCCTCGGTGAAGCCTTCACGCCCGAGCAGGTAACCCTGCGAGGAATTGGGCACGATCGATTCCGCGTGCGCTCGCACCATGGTGCCGGTCATGCCCAGAGGCGCGAAGACGTGTTCCTCCATGTACTTCGGGAAGGCCGTACCGGACGTCCTCTCGACGATCATCGCCGCCAGCGCGTAGGCCGTGTTGTTGTAGTTCCACTCTGAGCCCGGAGCGTTCTGGAGCTTGGGCTGGGCCTGTACGACCTCGATGATCTCGTCCCGATCGACGAAATCGCCTCGATCGATCCGGCGACCCGCCATCACGAGGAGGTTGAAGATCTCGCGAAGTCCCGAGGTGTGCGTAATGAGGTGCCGGACCGAGATCGTCTCCCCGAAGTCCGGCAGTTCCGGCAGGTGGGTCCTGATGTCGTCGTCCAGAGAGAGTGCGCCCCGGTCGGCTTCGAGCATGATCGCCATCGCCGTGAACTGCTTTGACGTGGAGCCGATATTGGTACGCATGTCGGGTTCGAACGGTAGACCGTACGCGAGATTGCCCATACCCCACGACTCCGAATACACGGTTCGGCCATCTCGCCATACTTGGATCGCAGCACCCGGCCTGTCATCGCCGTCGTATCGAGACATGAGCTGGTCAGCGAGCTTCGCGGGGTCTGTCTCCACGGGCTCGATACGGTGGAGCACGATCTCGTATTCACCCGCCTCGTCCTCCCGGGGCGTCACCTCGATGGTGTACGCGCCCGGATCATCCAGCTCACCCGCGAAGGTCTCGACGCCGCGGGCTCGTCCGTCGACGCGCGCCACCTGTTCACCCTCGGCGTCGAGCACGCGAATCACGACGTCGACCGAGATCTGATCGACCTCACCGTAGACGTAATAGTCCTCTCCGACCTCGACGTTGTACCGAGCCGTGTCTCCGGGTTCGAGAGTTCCGAGCACCTCGCGCCCTTCGCGCAGTTCGGCCTGCCCCATGGCAGGGGTGGCAGCGCCGAGCGTGAAGACGAACGCGAACGTCGGTATGGCAAGCAGACGAGTCGAGCGAATCATGAAGTGGGCATGTCCGAGGGTGGTGGTCGACCGTGGAATCGGGTCGTTGTACGTACCGTACGGGACCACGCCTCGAAAGCTTCAGGCATGGCATTCGAGTCACGCCCGGATTCGCGAGGACCGGACCGGAACGAGCCGCCGATCGATCACACCCCGTCGGCGACCCTGCATCGCATACTTACCGGTACCCGAGCGGACCGTCCAGAATCGCGTCCCGTTCCCCGATCATCTCCCAGCGAACGAGCACGGTCGGGATGATCCCGGACTCGAAGAAGTCGTCGAAGAATCCCGAAAGTGTGAAGTCGTCACCAAGCTGGAGGGCCCGCTCGGCCAGGAGTTCCTCAATCTGGATCTTACCGGAGAGGTAGCTCGTCCCGTAGCCCGGCTGCCGCAGATAGAGGTGCTGTTCGCCGCGGACCAGAGCCCCGTCCGGCAACCACCCGCGAGGCGTCCACGTCATAGCGTACTCGACCGCCTCCTCCATCTCGAACTCGTTGCCGTGCAGGTAGAGGCCGCTGAGGGCGCGCGCGGCGCGCTGGGCCAGCATGATCCACACGAGTTCCCGCGAGCGCGGGCGCCCTTCGAAGAGACCGGCATGCATCATCATCTCTTCAACGCCCGTCGCCAGACCTTCGGAGCGAGCATCCCAGATGTTGTACAGCAGCGGCGTGATCCTGAGCTGACTGGCACCCGCAGCCGGCGGGCGCGCGAGTTCGATCCAGTGATGCATGTGCGTGCGCATCACCAGGGGATCGCGGTAGTTCACCTCGTTGAAGAAGTTTCGGATCTCGCCGGGCTCAGCCGGTATGAACTGCCCGTTCACCGCGCGAAGTGCCGGATCCATCCAGTCGAAGACCGAATGGATCTCCTCTTCATCGAGGAAGCGCAGATATTCGTCGACCTCCGCATTCAGACGTCGATCGAATTGCGCCGGTGTCTGGATGCGCTGGAGTTCGGGCAGCCCACGGTTCCGATGCTCCTCGAGGCGGAGCGACGCATGCGACCGTGCCAACTCGCGTCGCATCATCGTCACCTGCTCCTCCCACGAATACGGGACGAGGTGCACGTTGCGCAAATACCAAGTGTAATTGTCCTTCCCGACTCCCGAGGCCCCCGTCTTCACCTCTACTTCGACCTCGAGCCAGTCGTGGAATGCGTCGGACGCCCGGACTGCAGCCGCGATCACTTCGTCCAACGCGCCGTCCTGTCCCCCGACTTCGTCGGCGAAATCCCGGAGATCCGCGCTCTGAGCCCGGAAGGAGCGCAGGCCCGCCATCCACAGGTCGCGCGCATCGCTGTCCGCGAGGTTGCCCCGCGCCTGATCGAGGAGAGCGGGAATCGCCGCGATCCGGTCTGTGATGAATGCACGATCCGAGTCGGAGAACGGGCGATCGAAGGCCCAGAGGTCGAGCGACCCGTGGTGTTCCGACCCCTCGTGCGCCGGTACGTCGCTTCGGGCGGCGTAGATCGTGACGTAATACGCGGGGTCGCGCGCCCACGGTCGACGTACGGCGTGGTCGAAGGACAGACCGTTCATCTCTGCTCGGATGATGTGCCAGTCGACTTGCTGAGGCACTGTCCAGGCGTCGATCTCGAAGGCAGCCAGGCGAGCCATCCAGCCGGGAAGTTCCGCCGCCTGGCGGGCCATGGCAGCAGCAGAGTAATCGGGCACCTCGCCATCGAAACCGGGTCGCTCGAATTCTCTCCACTCCAAAAAGAAGTCGACGAGCGCGGCGTGCGATCCATCGCCGGGCACCTCGGCGACGGGACGCGCATCAGACGCGTCCGAGTCACCACACGAAGCCAGTGTGGCAAGGAGGGGGATCAGGAATCGAGTTCCTCGAGGGTCACGAGCCAT
>CALHIO010000270.1 GCA_938030915.1 uncultured Gemmatimonadota bacterium | reverse complement strand
GGGATCGACGATCAGGGCCGGCAGGTGGTCGGAGTGAGTTTCGGCGAGGGCGTCGGGCTTCACGACGGCGACACATGGCAGTACTGGTTCGTCGAGGGTCGCACCTGGCCCGTGCAGCTCGCGTACAAGGAGGAAGGCCGGACCAACTGGAGCTACCTTCGCTTCGAGGATGTCAGGACCGTGGACGGCTACACCTTCGTGGGACGCCGCGTCCACTACAATGAGACCGGTGCGCTCACGAAGGTGCTCCACACGCACGACTTCGAGCTGAATCCGGATCTGGACATGGCGGTGTTTTCACCGCCGGAGTGAGACGCATTCAGGTCGAACTCCGCCGTTGCGGCCGCGCGTCATCCGCCCTGCCGAGAACGAAAACGGCCGCGACCCCGAGCAGGGATCGCGGCCGTTCCGTCTTCCTGATGCGCAGCTACACGGTCACCCCCCGGCCTCGATCGCCTTGAGCGCTTCGACGGTGGACTTCACGTGGTCGGCACTCGTCGCGAGCGCAGCCTGCTCGTCCGCGTCGAGCTCGACTTCGAGAATGCGCTCGAGACCGTTCTCACCCAGCATGCACGGCACACCGAGGAAGAGGTCGTTGAAGCCGTACTCGCCCTGGAGCCACGCTGCGCACGGCAGGATGCGACGCTTGTCCTTCACGATCGCCTCCGCCATCTGAACGGCCGCAGCAGCCGGCGCGTAGTACGCACTCCCCGTCTTGAGGTACGCCACGATCTCCCCACCACCCTTACGGGTCCGCTCGACGAGAGCATCGATACGATCCTGCTCGAGAAGCTGAGTGAGCGGGATGCCGCTCACGGAGGTGTAGCTCGCGAGGGGGACCATGGTGTCGCCGTGGCCACCGAGCACGAGGGCCTGGATGTCCTCGATGGATACGTCCAGTTCGAGCGCGATGAACGAACGGTACCGGGCCGTGTCCAGCACCCCCGCCATCCCGATGACCCGCTCACGCGGGAAGCCGGACGCTTCCATGGCGACCTGAGCCATGACGTCGAGCGGGTTCGTCACCATGATGATGATCGAGTCCGGCGCCACCCGAGCGATCTCTTTGGAGACGGACCGGATGACGTTCGCATTCGTCTTGAGAAGATCGTCGCGGCTCATGCCCGGCTTCCGCGCAATACCCGCCGTGACGATGAAGATGTCGGCACCGGCCGAGGACTCGTACTCGTTGGCACCGGAGACGCGCGAATCGAAGCCCTCGATCGGGGCGCTTTCCCACTGGTCGAGCCCCTTCCCCTGGGGAATCCCATCGGCGATGTCGACGAGGATGACCTCTTTGGCGAGTTCCTTCTGGGAGAGAAGCTGCGAGCACGTCGCGCCGACATGGCCGGCTCCGACGACGGTGATCTTCTTGGCGCTCATGGGAAAAGGTCCGCTCCGCGGCAGGGTGGTTTCGAGACGAAGACCGGGCCCGCTGGCCGCACGCGACATTCGGGCTCGAGGGCCATCGAGATGCGAGGCCCGCAGGAGTATAACGACCCTCCGGGAGAGGTCTACCCGGCGTCCGCTTGCGAAGTGAGAGGGGGAGCGAGACGGCTCCTGAGCCTCGGCCCGGCCATGCTCAGCCGCCGGTCTGTGAAAGGGCAACGAGGCCGCCCGAACCCACGTCGCTGCCCTGGATCAGATAATGCCGTTCCGGCTTGATCTGCAGGGTCTGGACGATGTGCGGCATCAAATCCTCTCCCGCTCGAAGCGGGTCACGAAGATTGGTCTGGATCGACCCGAAGAGGCACGGGCGAAGCTGCCCATCCGCCGTGAGTCGCATCCGATTGCACCGGTCGCAGTAGTTGTGGCTCATCGGGGTGATGACACCGATGGTTCCAGGTGCACCCTTGAACTGATGATACCGGGCGGGACCGTTTCCGAAGGGGCCCTGCACCGGTTCGAGTGCCTCGATGCGTTCGATCCGTCGAAGTGCTTCCGTGCACGAGATGAATTGGTTCGAGCTGAGATCCAGATTGGCACCCGTCGGCATCATCTCGATAAACCGGACGTGCCATGGGCGCTCTCGGGTGATTTCGGCGAACTCTTCGATCTCGTCGTCGTTCTGACCACGGATCAGCACGACGTTGATCTTGATTGGAGCGAAGCCCGCCTCCTCGGCAGCGTCGAGTCCCTCCATGATCTTCGGATACGAGCCCGGACGCCGCGCGATCGAATCGACCCGATCCGGTCGAAGCGAGTCGAGAGAGACATTGAGTCGCTGGATGCCCGCCTCCCTCAGCTCCTCCGCATGATCTGCCAGGAGTACGGCGTTGGTCGACAGCGAGAGATCCTCGATCTGCGGCACGGCGGCGATCATGCGAACGAGATCGGCCAGATCACGGCGGACGAGCGGTTCGCCCCCGGTGATGCGGACCCGCTTCAGCCCCATCCCGGCCATGGTGCGAACGATCCGCTCGATCTCTTCGTAATTCAGCAGTTCCTCTCGCTTCAGCCAGGGCAGACCCTCCATGGGCATGCAGTAGACGCAGCGCAGGTTGCACTTGTCGGTCACGGATATGCGCAGGTACTCCACCCGGCGCCCGAACTGATCGACCATGTCGGGTGACGTCCCCGGATTCCGCTCCGTCATCCTTCGACCTCGGCATCCGGCATCGCGGGGACGCGTCGTCCCGTCCCCGGGGGCACTGTGCCCTCGACCCACCCGTCCGAACCGTCGTCGTAGTGTTCCTTCTTCCAGACCGGAAGTCGTTTCTTGATCTCTTCGATGACGTAACGAGCCGCATCGAACGACTCTGCCCGATGAGGGCTGGAGACGGCGATCGCCACGGACACATCACCGATCGAGAGTTCGCCTGTCCGATGCTCCACCGCGACCCGATCCGTCCCGAGCCGTTGCGCTGCCTCGTGTGCGATCGAGGCCAGCTCCTTACGCGCCATCTCCGCGTACGCATCGTAGCGCATACCCGAGACCGGACGGCCGTCGGCATGATTCCTCACCACCCCGACGAAGAGGAGGGCGGCCCCGTCCTCGTCGGACCCGACGCGCGAAAGGACGTCGACAGGGTCGATCACGTCGGGACCGACCGCACAGTGCACGACACGCGCCGACACGATCGCTCAGCCCCCCGCGACCGGGGGGATGAACGCGACCTCGTCACCCGGACCGAGTGGCTCGTCGAGCAGGGCGTACGTCTGGTTCACCGCGACTGCCGGTTCCTCCGGAAGGGCGTCGAAGGGCGCACCACGCCGTCGGAGCTCATCGACGAGGTCGCCCACAGTTGCCCCCTCGGACAATTCGACCTCGAGCGTAGACGCACCTACGAGGTCGCGATACGAGGCGAAGAAGAGCGTGTTGACGGACAGAGTCACGGTGCGGCCGGTTAGCGACGATCGAGGCGTGGATCGGACGGGCCTCGAGACGGCAAGGCATTGGAACGCAATACACATAGACCGACCCCCGAGGAGCCGTCAACGTTCCCCTGCGCAGAACGAGGTGGAACGCTGTCAGCCCGGGAACGGGGAGTCGAGACCCAGGGCTCCGCCCCCGGGACCGGGAACCGCCCACCCGAGAGGGTCATTCCCACCTCGACGCCTCGCGGCAGGACCGTCTCGCCCCCGCAGCGCCCGGATTCTCCGCCCAAGCTCCTCTCGCAGCGACTGGAGTTGAAGAATCTGCACGGGGCTGAGGACCTCGAGCAAAGCCGCCTGCTCCTCCGCGAAAAGGCGGGCTTCTTCCGCGCGCAGTTCGATCATTCGCGACAAGAGCCCATCTGCCTCCGCCTCGTCATCCCCTCCCTCCAGCATCAGAGCCTCCACCCGGCGGCGAACGGCCATCTCTACACGACGGAGTTCCAGGCGCCTTCCTTCGAAGCCACGAATCACCTCGGACAACGCCTGTGACTCGGCGTCATTGAGCCCGAGGCGCTCCTCGATCATTCGCGCCATCTGTCGACGGAACCTCTGTTCCATCTGCTGACGGTCCTGAGGACGATCACTCCGGCTCTGAGCCTGAACGCCCGGGGGTACCAGGACCAGGGCGGTGACCAGCGCTGCGACCAGCCGCAGTCCTGCACTCGTGATCTTCATTACGCCGCCCCCTCTTCGGAGAGCTCTTCAAGGAGTTCCAGCAGGGCCTCGTCGGAAAGCCCATCGATCGACGGCGCACCGGCGAGGAGCCCGTCATCGCTCAGCCAGGCCTCACCCTCGTCCGCCTCGGAGGCGAACTCCGGAACCGGTCCGGCGACGTTGCCGGCGCGGTCCGTAGACACGCCAATCCCCAAAGCAATCGCCGCGACGGCCGCCGCCGAAATACCCCACCAAGGGCGACGGCCAGAGCGACGAGATGTCCGAACCACCGACACCACCGAGTCAGCGAGACGTTCGGGCACTACCGGCGGCGCATCCAGCAACATCTGAATCAGCTCGAACTCGGCTCGGCATTCGGCGCACGACGGCAGGTGGGCCTCGACGGCCCCGACCTGGTCGGTACCGAGCCGCCCGGCTGCGAAGTCGGGGAGGTACTCCCGAATGGTCCCACACTCTGTCTGGCTCATTCCATCAACTCCCTCAGCCGCCGGATGCCATGAAAGTAATTCACCCTGGCCGCACCCTCACTCGATCCGATCGCTTCGCCGATCTCACGGAAGCTGAGGCCGTCGTCGATCCGAAGCGAGACGGATAACCGCTGTTTCTCCGGCAGCGTCTCGAGCAACGTCCTAGCCCGCGCGGACTCGTGGCCGGACACCGCCTGCTCGGCGGGGTCAGGCTCGTCGGCCGCGATGGGCCCCACATCATCGATCGCCGACTCGCTCCAACGCCCCCTCTTGCGGAGGGTAGCTCGAGCCTCGTTCGCCGTGATCGTCATCATCCAGGTCCGGAAGGAAGCATCTCCTCGAAAGCCACCCAGGGCGCCGAACGCCTTGATAAATGCGTCCTGCACCACGTCCTGAGCGACATCGTCTCGTCTCGTGATGGACAACGCCACCCGGTAGGCTGAGGCGTGATGCCGACGCACCAGCAGATCGAGCGCAGTGTCGTCACCCGACCGGGCGCGCTCGATGAGCATCGCGTCCGAGACCTCGCCGTCCCTTCGAGAATCGTCCGTCACTGATTCTTAGACGCGCCGGGGACCGAAACGTTAAAGAGGACGGTCCGCGTCTTCAGCACCGCCAGGCGGCGGCTCCGGTCAGAACCCGAGTTGGTCGAGCTTCTCGACCCGTGCGCGGAGGTGCTTCGAGGGCTTGAATACGGGAACGGACCGTGAGGGCACCTCGACGGCATCACCGGTGCGCGGATTACGAGCCATGCGGGTCTTACGCTTCCGGACCTTGAATGTCCCGAATCCCCGAATCTCGATGTTCTCGCCATTGGCGAGTGCCAGCTTCACGGCATTGAGGAACCCATCGACGACGAGTGCGCAGTCCTTCTTGGTGATCCCCGGGCCGATGGCTTCTGCCACCTGCTCGACCAGGTCTGCCTTCGTCATTCTACCTCCAGGAATGCCCTCTTACGGCGTCCGTGCGGCATGCGGGGAAAGACGGTAGCTGCGGCCGACTGCGACCGCAAGGTCGGTCGGAGTCGTTGCGGGATAGTGACTTGCGAGACCGCTCCCGAGAAGCAGGTGCGCCCCGTCAAGCCCCGGCCCGCTCCTCCATCAGCGCGATGAAGTCGTCGAACAGGTACCGACTGTCGTGCGGTCCCGGCGCCGCCTCGGGGTGATACTGCACCGAGATCACCGGAAGCTCGCGGTGCTGCACACCCTCGGCCGTCCCGTCGTACAGATTCACGTGCGTGAGTCGCAGCCCCGGAGCGCCGGGGATCTCGTCTCCCTCGCCCGACTCGACCGCGAAGCCGTGGTTCTGAGAGGTGATCTCGACCATGCCTCGATCGAGATTCTGCACCGGGTGGTTTCCGCCGTGATGGCCGAAAGGAAGCTTGTAGGTCTTCGCGCCGAATGCCCGGCAGATCAGCTGGTGCCCGAGGCAGATACCGAACACGGG
>CALHIO010000269.1 GCA_938030915.1 uncultured Gemmatimonadota bacterium | reverse complement strand
GCCTGCATCGCGCTCCCGACGCCCGAGGCTCCGGGGATCGGCATCTCTGCGACGATACTGTCCTTCTGAGCTCGCGTGAGTTCTGCTCCCGGCTCTGCGTCACCCGAGCCGCATCCGGCGAGAAACCCTGCGACGAGAATCGCTGCGAGTCCGCGGAACCGTGTTGGAATCTTCATGCCGCACACTTGCTGAGTGGAGCGACGAGTGCAAGTTCGGCGTCATGCGACGCATCGGGTTGGGGAGCCAGATCCTCATCGGCATGGCGGTTGGCTCCGTTCTCGGCGTCGCCCTCGGTGACGCGGTCGGGCTTCTTCAGCCGATTGGGGACGTCTTCATCCGACTGCTGGTCCTCGCCGCGATTCCACTCGTGTTCTTCAACCTGCTCGCGGGCCTGACGGCTCTGAGCGACGTGAAGACGTTCGGACGGCTCGCTGGGAAGACGATGACGTACTACGTGAGCACCGATGTCCTGGCGCTCCTCCTTGGCCTGGGTGCGATGGCGGTCCTGCGTCCAGGCGTGGGCATGCAGCTGACCGGTCAGGTGGATGGCCCGGTCGGCGCTGTCCCGTCGATTGCCGAGGTCCTCCTGGGCATGATCCCCCGAAACGTCTTCGCCGCCTTCGCCGAAGGAAACGTGGTGCAGATCGTCGTGATCGCCGTGCTTCTGGGTATCGCAACGCTCCTTCTTGCCGAGGAGTCGCGCGCTCGGCTCTCGGGTGCATACCGAGACGCGGCGGCCCTCTTTCGACGGCTCGTGGACATCGTCCTGCTGACAGCTCCTTTCGGAATCGGTGCGCTGATGGCTGTGACGGTGGGCACGTACGGCGCGGCCCTGCTCGGCCCGATGGCCCGATTCCTCCTGGGGGTGTACGCCGCGCAGCTCACGATCTTCGCCGGCTACATGGCTCTGCTCCGCTTCGGGGCCGCGCGGGGTCCCGTGCCCTTCCTCCGCGAGACAGGCCCACTCTGGGCGACGACCGCAGCGACCACGTCGAGCCTGGCTTCGCTCAGCGTTTCCCTGGAGATGGCGGAGCGTATCGGGCTGCCGTCGTCGATCTACTCGTTCACACTTCCCCTTGGCGCCCAGCTCAACAAAGACGGTACCTCCGTCATGCTCGGCGCGGTCCTCCTCTTCACCGCACAGGCCGCCGGCGTCTCGTTCGCTCCGGCGGCGCTTCTGTCCGTCGTGCTGATCGGCCTGTTGCTCTCGGAGGGGTCGGGCGGTATTCCGGGAGGTGGGTTCGTAATCGCGCTGATCTATGTCCAGGCGTTCAATCTCCCGATCGAAGTCGCCGCGATCGTCGGCGGCATCTACAGGCTCGTGGACATGGGCAACACAACCATCAACGTCATGGGCGACCTGGTCGGCACGTCGCTGGTCGCCCGATCCGAAGCCACGAGGGCATCGTCGTGAACGAACACATCCGGAGTCTCTTCCCAGGCGCGTCCGAGCGCACCTACCTCAACATCGCCGCGAAGGGGTTGATCCCGGCCACCGTGCGCGACGTCGTCCACGAGTACCTGGATGCCCAGGTCTCCGGAACGAGCAACAAGGACGTGCTGCGCGAGGGCGTCGACGAGACGCGAGCGCTGCTCGCCTCGATGATTGGTGCCGATACCGATGAGGTGGCCATCACCAAGAACGTTTCGGAGGGGTTGAACCTGTTCGCCGCGAGTCTCGAATGGCACGCCGGCGACAACGTCGTGATCTGTCCGGAGCTGGAGCACCCCAACAACATCTACCTCTGGTTCAACCTCGCTCGTCGCTATGGCGTGGAAGTGCGATCGATCGATCCGGTGGACGGGATGATGCCGATCGAGGCCATGGTCGCGGCGATCGACGACCGGACCCGCATCGTCACCTTCCCGACGATCTCCTTCGCGCCCGGCTTCATCACCGATGTGGAGCCTCTCGTTCGAGCTGCGCGTTCCGTGGGCGCGTGGACCCTGGCAGACGGCGCTCAGTCGATCGGATCACTGGATACCGACGTACGTGCGCTCGGAATCGATGCCCTCGCGGTGGCGACGCAGAAGGGCCTGCTTTCGCTGTACGGATTCGGCTTTCTCTATGTCCGGCGTGAGGTTGCCGAGCAACTCGTCCCGATCCACGTCGCGCGCTACGGGATTTCGCTCGACGCTCACGAGACAGCGTACTCGGACGGCCCGCTGGAGTATGCGCCGGGCGCTCGACGCTTCGACCTGGGCAACTACAACTATCTCGGGATGACCGCGACTCGTGCCGCGCTCGAGATCGTCACCGCGGTCGGCGTCGGCGCGATCGAGGCGCACGTGCAGGGTCTTGCCGCGAGGCTTGCGGACGGTTTGATCGATATGGGCATGCCGGTAGTCGGAGGTCGACCGGGAGTCCACCTCGCCCACATTGTCTCGTCGGGTCATCTCGGTAGCGGGCGGCATTACTCCGCCGATGACCCCGAGGTCAACGCGCTCCACCGCCACCTGGTCGACGAGGGGATCGTCTTTTCTCTCAGATCGGGTGTGCTGCGCTTCTCGTTCGGACTCTACAACGACGCATCGGACGTGGAGCGCGTACTCTCCAGCGTTCGGGCGTGGAAGGAAGAAGGAGTGCTCGCCTCATGAGAGGACCTCTCGAACATCGAGCTTCGCTGAGCGCCGGGCTCCTATCTGTCCTGCTCCTCCTGTGTTCGGCCCTTCCGGCCGAAGGGCAGCGGTCTCGGTGGGACGACGCCATCACTCGTTTTTCCGCGGCGATCGCAGCAGACGTGGCGGACGACGGCGTGGGTGGGATCTCAGCCGGAGTCATGGTGGATGGTGACCTCGTCTGGGCCGACGGGTGGGGTCTCGCGGACCGTGAGACTCGGGAACTGATGCTGCCCTCGACCGTTTCGAGGACGGGCTCGATTTCCAAGTCGGTCACGGCTGTCCTGATGATGATCCTCGTCGACGAGGGCGTGATCGAACTGGACGACCCGGTGTCCCGTTACCTCCCGGAGATCGACGGTCTCCGGGATCGGCGCAACGGCTCAGAGGACGTGACGTTCCGCCATCTCGCATCGCACACGGCTGGGCTGGTTCGCGAGCCGGAGTGGCCGGAGTCGGTGGTGGGGCCGATCAAGGAATGGGAGAGTCGCATCCTGCAGTCGATTCCACGCACGGCCTTCGACTCGATTCCGGGCGCTCGTTACCAGTACTCGAACATCGGCTTCGGGATGCTCGGCCTGGCGCTGTCCCGGGCGGCGGAGCGGCCCTTTATCGACCTGGTCGAGGAGAAGATTTTCGTCCCGCTGGGGATGACTGGATCGTCCTTTATCGTGGAGGGCGGCGAACTCGAACCGCGCCTCGCGCAGGGATACGCGGTGCGCGATGGCACCGTGAGCGGGGAGGCTCCGGCTCGAGAGCATGCGGGCCGTGGATACAAGGTCCCGAACGGCGGGGTGTACTCGACCGTGGCTGATCTTGGACGCTTTCTGGGGGCGATCGCCGGGGTACCCGGGCTGAGGATTCTCGACGAGTCGAGTCGGGCAGAGATGGTACGGATCCAGACTCCGGAGGACCCGCAGCGCGGATACGGCCTTGGCTTTACCCTCGCGATTGATGACGACGGTAATCGTCTTGTGGCGCACGGTGGCTCTGTCGCCGGATACAATGCGTACATGGTGGTCGATCCGGACCACCGGGTGGGGGTCGTGCTCCTCAGGAACTACACGGGGGGTACGACGAACCTGGGTCGGGTCGCGCAGTCGCTGCTGGAGGATTTGCGTACCTCACGGCGTTGACCCCGGCAGGTACTTCGGCCGGCCTCGATTCGCGGCCCGAGGTCAGCCGTCTTCGTCGAGTGTCGCCGTCACGTATGCGATCGCGTGCAGCGGCACCGCGATGAAGGCGACGACGATCGACTGGATCACCGGATCCACGAACGCAAAGGGGATGAACGCGACCGTCCAGAATACCGTTCCGAACAACGCGACGTGAGCGAGCACTCTTCTCGGCGCCTCGATCCGTGAGAAGAGCAGGTCCATCCCACCGGTGAAGAAGAGCAGGAGGCTGAACGAGACGCTGAACATCCTGAGTTGACGCCACATGCTGGGCATGAGGGGGTCTGGCGACCGTGCCTGTTTCATGGCGTTCATCGCGAATTCTCGCAGCCCTCCGATCCCGTTCTCGAGGACGAAGGTCCAGACGTGAGCCGTCGTGTGCGCCAGTCCTGTCACGATGAGCCATGCGCCGGCTACGGTGAGCCAGAATCGGGGGTTACGAAGCATCGGGCGTCCAGTCGGTGAGCCGTTCAGCGAGTCCGAAGAGAGAGAGCGGGGCGGAGCCCTCGGCCTTGTTGTTGGCGATGACGAAGACCTGCCGCTCCGCGATCAGTGCGTCGATCACGGTCCGGGCGATCGCATCCCGAGACGCCGGGTCCTCGTCGACGAGTCGGTCGAAGGGCTGGTAGCGATCTTTCGCCACCTGATACTTCACGCCGTCGTGAAGCATCCAGCGGAGTACGAGCGTCGGTTGATAGAATGGAGAAACGACCTCCCGCTGCTTCTCCAGCGGCGCCATGGCCGGATGGACGGTGTAACAATGAGCGGCACCGGTCGCCTGCAGCAGCGCGGCATAATCCTCATTGAGGAACGCGGGAGTCCGCAGCTCCACGGCGTAGGTCGGTCCCTCGGGGAGGGCATCGAGAAACCGGTAGAGCCGTTCGTGGAAGCGACGCACACCTCCGACGAGGTTCGGCGGGGTCGGCGAGAACTGGAAGAGGATCGGCCCCGCCTTCGAGGTGAGCCCCTCGAGCATCGGCGTCAGCACCTCCTCGACCGCGTACAGCGGATCGAGAAAATGGGGGTTGGCTCCGCGCACGCCGATGGCATTGGGATCGGCCGGAGAGGTGAGCAGCCGATCGGCTTTCACCAGGAATCGGAAATCCCGGGGCACGGCCTCGGCGTATCGCCGATACGTCCCCGCGTCGATCGAGCGGTAATACGTCCGATCCAGGCCGACGGTGCGCAGAAGCGGGTGCATCGCGTACGCGGCCAGTCCATGCTTCGCGAGCCGGTCCTCCGAGGTGGATCGGTCGTACACGATGCCGTTCCACCCGGGAAAGCTCCAGGAGGAGGTACCCAGCCGCACCGACTTCGACAGGCGATTTGCGATGCCCTGCATCGTATCCGGGACGGGTGCGGGCCCCACCGGGGCACCGGTCGCGACCGGTGCGTCATCTGGAAAAAGGCCGAGCTGCAGATCCATGTCTGAGGGCTAGCGCAACCCAGGCCGTCGATCAAGGCGCTATCTTCTACGGCATGGACGTCCAGATCTTCGGCGTGAAGAACAACGCCGACGTGCGAAGAGCGGAGCGCTTCTTCAAGGAGCGCCGTATCAAGATCCACTTCATGGATTTCAAGCAGCGTAGTCCGTCGAAGGGTGAGCTGCGCCGCTTCTTTCAGAAGTTCGGAGAGGAGCGGCTCATCGACCGGGAGTCGAAGCGATTCCGGGCACTGGGGCTCCACACCGCCTACTACGGCGACGACCGCTGGCTCGAGATCGCCTGTGACGAGCCGATGATCCTCCGCCAGCCCCTCGTGCGCAGCGGGAACCACCTCTCGGTCGGGGCCGCCGAGGCGGAGTGGAAAGAGTGGTTGGGGTAGGACGCCTCAGTCGGAGTTGGTTGCCCCTTCGGCCGTGATACGAGTGCCCACCACGATCGCCAACCACTGAAGAAACGGCACGCCGAGGGCGGCGTAGAGCGCAGACAGTCCGAGCTCTTCGCCGGTCCTCAGGGGATGTACGACGAAGATCGAGCCGTAGCCGACCGTGCCCAGCCCGACCAGGACGATCGCCACCTGCACGGCAGCCCGGTGCTCGTCCAGACCGTCGGTCCGACGTGCACCCGGCCGCACCGCCCAGAACAGCGGCGCGAGCACCCACACTGCCAGGAACGGAGCCGCCACCATCACCTCGAGGGTCTGCGTGAACGAAGTGGACCAGACGCGTGACGCGAGTGACCAGACCCCGCTCAGCACGACGAGAAAGGTGCCGACCAGGCCGAGGGCGAGAATTGCCTCGCGTTGGGCACGCCGCGTCACGCGCTTCGCGACACCGCGTTGGCGGTCGCTTTCGCTACGAGTCGTCGGAGTGAGGTCGTGTTGCGAGTCGTCGTGGGTACCTCGCGCATTGCGTGCTCGATGCCTGCGCCGAAGAGAGGGGACTCGCTGAGCTTGCCGCGAGTGAGCCAGTGAATCTCTTGACCGTGCACGACGGAGCGGTCGTGGTCGGACTCGAGGTCCCGGAGCGCGGCCGTCACGGACTCCGGTGCGGGCTCATGAAGAAAGATGACGTAGTGAGACGCCGCCAACCTGTCCCATCCGGAGGGGACGGGGGGATCGAAGGTGATCACGCTGTCGAGCTCGTCCGCGGTGCGGAGGAAGGTCGGGACCCCGAAGCCCAACGCCTGTTCGAGGTGCTGCTCGATGTCGTCGGCCAGGGCCATTGGATTGTCACGCTCGGGCGAGAATCCCACGTTTCCGCTCGCGATGAACGTCCAGATGTCTTCGAGACCCATGTCCGTGAAGTGCTCGCGCAAAGCGTCCATCTTCACCCGATGGCCGCCCACGTTGATCCCTCGGAGAAGTGCGACGTAGCTGTGCATGGCGCCTATTCCTAGCTGATCCCTGGCGTCCTCAGCCACCGGTCGAACCACGCTTCCAGCCGTTGGTACATGTCGACGCGGTTCATCGGATTCCGAAAACCGTGCGGTTCGCCGGGGTACGAGTGGGCTTCATATGTCTTGCCTTCGCGATCGAGAATCTCCACAGCGAGCTCGAACTGACGGTACGGAGCGCGGACGTCGGCTTCGCCGTGCATCGTGAGAACCGGTGTCTCGACGTTCTCGACCCGGGCGAGCGTATTACTGATCGCGTAGACGTCCGGGACCTCCTCTGGTGAGCCCCCGTGGCCGGTCTTGATGAAGATCTTTCCGAGCCGATCCGCATTCGTATACGCGTCCCCGAAGTCATAGATACCCGCCATGGGGACCGCCGCATCGAACGCATCCGGGACTCGGGCGATCGCGGCCATGCTCGTGATACCGCCGTACGAGTAGCCGTAGATGCCCACCTTTCCGTTCGACCACGGCTGACCACGCATGAAGTGCCCGGCCGCGCCTGCATCGCGTGCCTGTCCGTTCGCCCAGTCCTGCACCCCGAGATCCTGGAACGGACGGCCGAAGCCCGACCCGCCTCGGTAGTTGATCGCGAGCACCACATAGCCCTGCTGGGCCAGGTACTGCTCGGTCGTGTTGAGGCTGTGCAGGTACGAGTTGGTGCCGCCGCCATGGACCTGAACCAGCGACGGATACTGTCGGCTGGAATCGAAGTCGGGTGGGCGGTACAGGAAGCCCTGGATGTAGAGGCCATCCCAGCTCCGGAACGAGATCTCTTCGGGCTCGACCAGTCCCGCCCACCGAGTGGCGAAGTCAGTGAGCTGCCGCACGGATCCACCCGACGTCGCCACATAGTCGATCTCCGCGCCGCGCGTGGGCGTCGAGCGGACGAAGACGAAGCCGGTCGCGTCTCCGTTCGCATGGTAGCCGCGGAAATGCCCCTCCATGCTCGTCATCCGGGTGGCGACACCGCCATCGGCCGGGACGCGCCAGAGCTCCATCCGGGCTCGCTCGAGGTAGGCGAAGAAGAGCTCCGTCCCGTCTGCGCTCCAAAACGTCCCGAGGTTGTGCAGCCAGTCGGTCGCGTGGATCTGCATGTCGACGACCGTCTCGGCGCCTGTCTCGGGATCGAGGACGTATAGGTATGCGAGATCCTCGTACCAGTATTCGTCCTTCGAGGTCGCGAGCAGGGCGATGCGGTCCCCGCTCGGGGACCAGACCGGCGTGGACGACGCCATCAGGCCGCGGCTGATTTGCCGCTCGGAGCCGGATGCCGCATCGACCACCCAGATATCGTCTTCCCAGTAGTCCGACTTGTTGGAGAAGTAGGCGATCGTGCGTCCGTCGGGTGACCATGCGGGCGCGAAGCGGAGGTCGTCGTCCGCCATGCTCCCGTAGGTCAGCTGACGCGGTGCCTCCGACCCGTCACTCGGGACGAGCCAGATATCCTGGTGGCCGGAGCGGCCAGAGTAGAAGGCGATGGTGCGACCGTCAGGGGACGGCCGGGCCGCCCTCTCGTCCAGCTCGTCCCGGGTGACACGGCGAACGCCCGGCTGCTCGATCGCCGCGTCGACCGGGTTCGACCGTGACGCATCGACGATCCAGAGGTCGCGGTCTGCGGAGTAGAGGAGCTGCTGACCATCGTTCATCCATACGGGTGACGAACCGCCACGCACCAGAAGCCGCGGTTCACCACCGTCCACGTCGACGACGAAGATCCCCGACGTACTCGGGGCCGAGGCCGTGACGGCTACGGTTCGGCCGTCGGGTGAAAGGACGGCCTGACGGGCACCTGTCGAGCGGGTGAAGATGTTCTCCCAGGTGAGCGGGAGTTCGGCCCCCTGCTGACCGGCCGATGGTGTGGGGACGCCCGCGGCGACGAGGGCGGCGAGCCCCCACACGGACATCGTGCCCGCGACGAGAGGACGGCGAGCCTGGGCCATGGCGCTACGACACCGGCCGGCCCCTGGGCAGCATCTTCACCGCCCACAGACCGGAGTTGGTATCCGCGAAGAAGACATGGCCCTTGAAGGGCTGCACGCCCCATACCATCGTAGCGTTTGGCGTGTATCCAGCCGGTGACGCCGACTTGAAGACGGCGATCTCTCGACCCTGGGTGTACAGGTTGCCCATGAGCTCACCACTCACATCGACCATGCGGACGCCGCCCTCGTAGTACGCCTGATAAAGCACGTCGTCCTCGACCCACATGTTGTGGGTCCCGAACTCGGGGACTTCATAGCGCGCGACCATCTCCGGATTCTCTGGATCCGTGAAGTCGATGATCTGGATGTAGCCGCGCGTCACGAGCGGGATACCACCCAGCCCGGACTCTGGATCGTACTGGTCCGCGTACGATCCCATGGAGCGCGGGTAACCCGCCCACGCGAGGCCGCGACGATTCATGATTTCGTCCCCGAGGAAGAGGTACGTTTTCCCGGTGGCCTCGGAGTAGTACGGGAACGCCGCATGGGTGGCCCCCGAGGGGGTCGGATAGTTGGTGACGAACACCGGGTTTTCGGGTGAACCACCCCACTGCCCGTTCCCTACGTCGACCACCACGACGCCGGTACCCCACTCGGACGAGAACGCGAGCCCGTTGGCGATCCACACGTCGTGGATGCGGCTGTCCGGGTGATTGTATTCCGACACGTACCGGGGGGCGTAAATGTCGGACATGTCGATAATGACGTACTTGTCGCCGTCCGAGAGCGCGTAGAGGTAGTCGTCGTCCGCGAACATGTTGTGGACGCCCCCCGTGATGCCCTCCTCGTAGATGGTCGCGACCCTCGGCTCGCTCGGTACGGCCATGTCGACGATCACGAGTCCGTTGCGGCGGTTGGTCGCGCCCTCTCGGGAAAGGACGGCGTACCGTCCGTCCGGTGACGCCTTCACGTCGTTGACGGTTCGGGCGTCGACCTGGATCGAGTCGTACTTCACCGGTGCCGCGGGGTTGGTGACGTCGTAGAAGAAGGCGTATCCGCCGGAGACCTTCGAGCCGGTGATGACGTAGTCCCGCCCGTCGAGCCCCTCGAAGGCCCAGAGGTCGGTCGTGCGGTACCAGTCTTCCGCTCCGTGTCCGACGACCTCCAGTTCCTGAACGACGTCGCGTGGCTTCGCGTGGAACGAGTGCCGCGCGCTGGCCGAGCCCGCGGTGGCCGTGACCGTATGAATGCCGGGTACGTCGGCGACGTAGGAGCCCCCTTCGTCGATCTGGCCGGTCGCCGCGACGCCGAGCATGCCCTCGGTGGCGTTGTAGGCGTGGGACCAGCTCACCGGGATGTCACCTCGAACTGCCCCTGACCCGTCTCTCACGACGGCATCGAAGTGAATGACGTCACCGGTACGTGCTTCTGTCGGACCGCCCGACAGCTCCAGAGAGATCCCGGGCAGATCCTGCAC
>CALHIO010000268.1 GCA_938030915.1 uncultured Gemmatimonadota bacterium | reverse complement strand
TGCCTTCGCCACCGAGCACGCAGTAACGAGAACCGAGGCCACCGGAGGCGTCTGCTGACCGATTCCGAGATTGAGCGTGACGATGAGCCCGAAATGTACCGGATCGATCCCTGCGGCCTGCACCAGCGGCATCACGATAGGAACGACCAGGATGATCGCCGCGGCCGAATGCAGAAACAGGCCGATCACCAGGAAGAACGCATTGAGCAGCAGCAGGATCGCCCAACGATCCTGGGTCATACCCATGATCCCCTCAGCCACCCGCTGCGGTACCCGAACTTCGGTAAGGTAGTCGCCCAGCAGAGCCGACGCGGCGACGAGCAGCATCACCACCGCGGTCTGTTGGCCGCCCTCGAGCATCGCCTTTCGCAGGAGCACCCAGTCGAGCTCCCGATAGACGAGTCCGCCGATCAGAATCGACGCGACGACCGCGAGGCCTGCTCCCTCGGTAGCGGTGACCCACCCCGAGAAGATTCCTCCCAGGATGATCAGCGGGAGCGTCAGCGCCCAGCCAGCGTCCTTGAACGTCGTCCAGACACGCTCCAGCCGGAATGTCTGCTCACGGGGGAAATCGTGCTTCCGTGCTAGGCCATACGCGACCAGCATCATGAGGCCGCCGCCGAGCACGCCGGGCACGATCCCCGCGACGAAGAGCTCGACGATCGATGAGCCCGACATGACGCCGTAGATGATCATCGGGATCGATGGAGGGATGATCACCGCGAGGGTGGCGGACGATGAGGTGACCGCGGCCGCGAAAGCCCGGGAGTAGCCCTTCTCCTTCATCGCCGGAATCAGAATCGATCCCAGCGCGGCGACATCGGCCACGGCCGAGCCACTGATCTCCGCGAAGAAGAGCGATGCGCTGATCGTCACCATCGACAGCCCGCCACGGATGAATCCCACCACCGCCGAGGCGAACGCGATCAGGCGCCGACTGATGCCGGACGCATTCATGATCGCGCCAGCGAGAATGAAGAGCGGGATCGCAATCAGCGGAAACGAGGTCGCGCCGTCGAACATGACCAGCGCAGCATTCGGCAGGGCCCCCACACCGTCGGGACCGGTGAGCATGGCGACGACCGCGACGATCCCCAGCGCGATCGCGATTGGGATCCCGAGGACGACCAGCGCGAGCAGCAGGAGACCGATCGAAAGGAGGCTCACGCGTCGGCTCCTCCATCCGCAGGAGCGACGTCACGACCCGACGTCCCGGACGAGGAGTCACCGTCATCCTCGACTCCTCCGCCTGCGAGCACATCCGGAATCGAGAGGAGCTGCGCCGTGATGAAAAGGATCGCTCCGATCGGGATCACGGACTGGGCCAGAGACATCGGTACGGACGGGAGTGACACGAGCGTGGTGCCACCGAGCACCGAGAGCACCCGGATCCCCGCCCATGCCAGGACGCCGAAGAAGGCGATGGTGCAGACTTCGCCGAAGAGCACGACGACGGTTCGCGTTGTGCCCTTCATCCGCTCCACCAGGGTCGGCATCCCGATGTGTGCGCGATGCAGCGCGGCGAGCGCTGCGCCGTAGTACGTCAGCCACGCGAGCAGGATCGACGCGACTTCATCGTACCAGATGAGCGAGGCTCCGGACTTTCGGAACACCACCCCCACCACCACGACGATGGCGAGCGCCGCCATAAGGCCGAGGACGACGGCCTCGAGAAACTTCCCGAGACCCTTCCGAGCCGTATCGATACTCAGTTCGACCCCGCCGCAGTCGCCCGCTGGAGCATCTCTCCACCCCCGGTCACCGTCGACCCGAACTCATCGTACAGGGCTGCGCTCGCGTCGAGGAAGGGCTGGCGGTCGGGCTCGTTCACGCTGACCCCGGCCTCACGGACCCGAACGAGCAGTTCGGCGTCCAGGCCGGTCGCCGTCTCGTATACGTACGCCTGCGTCGCTCGTGCTTCTTCCTCCAGAATCGCGCGGATCTCTTCGGGCATCGCATCCCAGCGCGCCGGAGATACGACGAGGTAAGCCGGCGTGTATACATGGCCGGTCAGAGAGAGGTAGTCCTGCACCTCGTAGAATTTCGAGGCCCAGATCTGCGCCAGCGGATTTTCCTGTCCGTCGATCACGCCGGTCTGGAGTCCGATGAAGACCTCCGACAGCGCCATCGGGGTCGGATTCGCGCCGAGCGCCTGGAACAGCTTGAGCCTCCACACGCCGCTCGGCGTCCGGAGCTTCACCCCGGCGAGATCGGCAGGCGTCTCGATCGGCTTGCGACTATTCGTGACGTGCCGGAAGCCGTTCTCCCAGACGGCGAGGATGCGGTAGCCGGCCGCGCTCGCCTGCGGGGCCAGATCGGGCCAGACCACGTCATTCTCGATCGCCCTCATGTGCTCCCGGTCCCGCACCAGGTACGGCATCTCGAAGAGGCCGAAGGCGTCGACCTGGGACGACATGATCGTCGACGGAAGTGCGAAATCGACGGTGCCGAGCTTGATCTTCTGAAGCAGGAGTTCGTCGCCGCCGAGCTGACTCGAACCGTACGTGACGACCTCCCATCCCTCGGGCAGCCGTTGGTTGGCCCGGCGTGCGAATTCGTCGGCGGACAGCGCGAAAAGGGAGCCGGGTTCTCCGACGTGCCCGAATTTGAGCTCGCGCGGCGCGGAAGCATCCGCCGCACAACCGGACAGCACCACGAGGCCCAGGAGGACGAACGCGCGGCGATACACACCCGTGCCACCAAAGCGTCCGGTCCCGGAAGTCCACGAGGGTGAGGCGCACCGTGGTCCGATCATACCGCGTCTCCCTTCATCAGAATCTCCATCGCTGCAGCTACACCGCCGGCTCCGCACGGGACATCGGCGAGCTGAAGCCCCATCTCGACGCCAGCCAGCGTACCCATCAGCTGCAGCGCATTCAAATCCCCGATGTGGCCGATACGGAAGGCCTTCCCTTTGAACGGGCCGAGCCCGGTGCCGAGCGACATGTCGAAACGCTCGAGGATGAGCCGGCGCACCGCGTCCGCATCGTGTCCTTCCGGTACCAGAACCGCCGTAGCCGCACGGCTCGCCTCCGACTCGTTCCGGGCAACGATCTCGAGGCCCCAGCTGCGTACCGCGGCTCTGGTCGTCCGACCGAAGAGGTCATGCCGTGCGAAGACGCGATGCATGCCTTCCTCCTCGAGCATCGCAAGCGCCTCCTCCATCCCGAAGAGAAGGTTCGTCGCGGGCGTGTACGGGAAGAAGCCGCGCTCGTTGAACGTCTTCTGGTCGCCCCAGTCCCAGTAGGAGCGAGGCAGAGTCGCAGACGCATGCGCCTGCATCGCGCGTGGACTCGCTGCGAGAAGCGAGAGGCCGGGCGGCAACATCATCCCCTTCTGAGAACCCGTCACGGTGACGTCGATGCCCCACGCGTCGTGCTGCAGGTCCGTGACGGCGAGGGACGACACCGCATCGACGAAGAACATCGCTGGGTGGCCCGAAGAGCCCATAGCGGCACCGATCGACTGGATGTCCGAGGTCACGCCGGTCGACGTCTCGTTGTGCACGACGAGCACCGCCTTGATCGACGGATCAGCCTCGAGCTGGTCGAGGACCGCCTCCGCCGTAACGCCGATCCGGGGATCCCAATCGACCTGCACGACGTCGAGGCCAAACCGTTCGGCGACCCGGGCCCACGTCTGCGCGAAGAAACCCTGCTCGAACGATACGACTCGATCGCC
>CALHIO010000267.1 GCA_938030915.1 uncultured Gemmatimonadota bacterium | reverse complement strand
GAGGCGGGCCAGACCTCGCGCAGGCGTTCCCAGCTCGTCCCCAAGCTTTCGGGCATGACTCGAACATCAGCAATCGAGGTCATGAAATTGGTGTCTCCGTCCCACCGAGGCAGGACGTGCACGTGGAGATGATCGGGGATTCCCGCTCCGGCACCGCGCCCCAGGTTGGCGCCGACATTGATGCCGTGGGGCTGATACGCGTGTTGGATCGCCCGAGTGGCCAGGCGGACGCCGTGCCAAAGTTCGGCGTACTCGTCATCGTCGAGCTCGTCGAGCTGCTGCACCCCACGGTTGGGCAGGACCATGACGTGGCCCGACGTGTACGGGTATCGGTTGAGAACCGCGAAGACCCGCTCCCCTCGCCAGACGACCAGGGTCTCCTCGTCAGGTAGCGCAGAGTGCACGATCGCCTCAAAGAGGGTCTGGCCCTCGGCGATGTCGATCACCGGACCATCGTCGTCGCCTCGCACGTAGGCGTTGCGCCATCCAGCCCAAAGATGCTCCACGACGTGCCGACCCGACGACTAGCGCTTCGTCTCGACGTCGTCGCGCAGGCGAGCAAGAAAATCGGCGACGGTCACGTCGCGCTCAGGGGTGTCTTCACCGCGTTGGTTGACGCCGACCGTGCCGTTGGCGACATCGTCATCGCCCACCACCAACACATAGGGCAGCTTCTCGACCTTGCCGTTCCGAACCCGCTTCCCGAGCGGTTCGACGGCGCTGACGACATCGACCCGGAAACCATCGGCGCGAAGGCGAGCGGCGACATCGTGGGCGTAGTCATCGTGGACTTCGGCAACCGGCAGGACCCGGACCTGGGTGGGGGCCAGCCAGGCCGGAAATGCCCCGGCGTAGTGCTCGATCAGCACGCCGAAGAAGCGCTCGACCGAACCCATGAGCGCCCGATGGATCATGACCGGCCGCTTACGTTCGCCGTCACTGGCGACGTACTCGAGGTCGAAGCGCTCCGGCAGGTTGAAGTCGAGCTGGATGGTCGACAGCTGCCAGGCTCGCCCGATCGCGTCCTTGACGTCGACATCGATCTTGGGCCCGTAGAACGCGCCACCACCTTCATCGACGATGTAGTCGAGGCCGCTCTTCTCCAGTGCCGCCTCGAGACCCGCTGTCGCTTCGGCCCACAGTTCGTCCTCACCGACGGACTTCTCGACCGGTCGGGTCGAGAGCTTGGCCTGGAAGTCGTCGAATCCGAACGCCCGCAGCACCGACAGCACGAAGTCGAGCAGCGACATCAGTTCGGTCTGGATGTCTTCCCGGGTGGTGAAGATGTGGCTGTCGTCCTGGGTGAAGCCCCGCGAACGCATGAGCCCGTGGACGGCACCCGACAGCTCATACCGGTAAACAGCGCCGAGTTCGAACATGCGAAGCGGCAGCTCGCGGTAGCTCCGCATGTTCGACTTGTAGATCATTACGTGGAACGGACAGTTCATCGGCTTCGGGTAGTACGTCGCTCCGTCCATCTCCATGGGCGGGTACATACCGTCGGCGTAGAAGTCGAGGTGCCCGGAGGTCTCCCACAGCACCGACTTCGCAATGTGGGGTGAGAAGACGAACTCGTAGCCGCCGTTCTCATGGCGATCACGCGAGTAGTCCTCCATGATCCGCCGGATCAGGGCGCCCTTCGGGTGCCACACGGCGAGGCCGGGGCCGAGCTCGTCGGGCCACGACACCAGGTCGAGCTCGGCAGCCAGGCGGCGGTGATCGCGTTTCTCGGCTTCGGCCAGCATCTGCAGATGGGTCTTCAGTGCCTTCTTGGAGTCCCACGCAGTGCCATAGATGCGCTGCAGCATCGGGCGGGTGACATCGCCACGCCAGTAGGCGCCGGCGACCGACTGGAGTTTGAAATGCCCAAGCCGGCCGGTCGAGGGCACGTGCGGACCGGTGCACATGTCCCGGAACGACGCCTCTGCTCCGGGGGCGCCATTGGTGTAGTAGCTGATGGTCTCGCCGCCACCGACCTCACCGGCGTCCTCGCCGCTGGCCGAACCAGAGGTAACCCGGTCGATGATCTCGGCCTTGTAGGTCTCGGCCGCAAAGAACGCCGCTGCCTCGCTCGCGGGAAGCTCGTGACGCTCAAAGACCTGATCAGCAGCGACGATCTCCTGCATCCGGGCTTCGATCCGTTCGAGATCGTCATCGGACAGGGTCTGACCGTCGGGAAGCTCCACGTCGTAGTAGAAGCCGAACTCGATCGGGGGTCCGATCGCGAGCTGTGTCCCTGGGTACAGGTCGAGAATCGCCTGCGCCATGACGTGCGCAGTCGAATGCCGAATGGTCTGCAGGCCGCGTTCGCTCCCGCTCGTGACAATCTCAACGGAGGCACCGTCAGCGAGTGGCACGTCGAGATCGACTTCAGCACCGTCGACGACACCGATGACGGCATCGGCGGCGAGCCGAGGTCCGATGGCCTCAGCCAGGTCGAACGTCGTTGCACCGGCCGGGAGTTCTCGCGACGAACCATCGGGCAGCACTACGGAGATCACGTCAGACATACGCCTTCAGGTTACCGGTGCGCCCCTACCCGAGCGGGCGACTTTTCCCAGAGAAACCAGGGCTGGCGTCAGGCCGGGCTGGGCTTGAGGACGTCAGCAGAGGAGCGACGCTCGGGCATGCCCGGAGACGGAATCACCGCTGACGCAGCCGTCTCCACCGGTGCCTTCTTGTTGGCGTACTCGTTGACATAGTCCTGACCCGAGAGTTCGCGGATCTCAAACATGACTTCGTCGGTCATCTGACGCAATCGCAAACGCTGGTCGGTGATCGCGTCGGTCGTGGCCGGATGGATCGGCTTCCCAAAGTGCACCTCGAGCGGGCGGAAGATCCGGGGCATGACCTGGTCGGGCGGCTGGATCGACCGGGCACCCTTCATACCGAACGGGATGATCGGACACCCGGTCCGCACGGCGAGACGGGCAGCGCCGGTGTGTCCCTTGTGCAGAAGTCCCGTGCGTGAACGAGTTCCCTCCGGGTAGATGCAGAACAGGTGGCCGGCATCGAGCACCCCGGCGGCGGCGTCAAGCGCCTCTTGGGCGGAGTCCCCGCCGGAGCGATCGATTGGGATCATGCCGAGCGCGGGGAAGAGCTTGCGGGTCTTCCAGTCATCCATGTACTCCGCCTTCCCGACGAAGCTCACCGGGCGCGGGGTGACGACGGGCAGGAAGAAGCTGTCGAAGACGGCGGTGTGGTTGCCGCAGAGAATGGCACCACCGGACGCGGGAAGGTTGGCGAGACCCGTCACCCGAATCCGCCACAGCGCCTTGAACGGGGGCCGCAGCAGCGTCACCGTGACCGCTTGAAGACCCTGGCCGCCGTCAGCCATCTTCCAACCTGCTTTTCACGCTCCCATCATGGCGGATCAGCCAGCGGCTGAGGACGTCGTGAGACAACGTGTGATGGGTTTCACACGCCGGACACAATTCTTCGGCGCTGCCTACACGTGCTCGGAACCGGATGCGCGCCCCTGCGCGCGGCGCAGAGCCAGCGTCACAGCGCGATGCCGAGCAGGCGCGCGGCCTGGTCAACCCCGCAGCCCTCGGACGCAGCGGCATCGACTGCTGCGAGCGCCCCCGGCAGGT
>CALHIO010000266.1 GCA_938030915.1 uncultured Gemmatimonadota bacterium | reverse complement strand
TCGCGGGTCAGCGCGCCGTGTTCGAGTCACCGGGTATCGGCACAAACGCCGCCATGCTGGTTGGCTTCGGTTCGGTTCGGGGGAAAGTGATGGGCATGCGGGACGAGCGCCCGACCGAGACGGAGCTCGACGAAATGAAGGCGCTGGTCGATCAGGCCATGCGAGACGGGGCCGTAGGACTCGCGACGGGACTCTTCTATTCGCCCCAGAGCTTTTCGACGACCGACGAGGTCGTCGAGCTTGCCAGAATTGCGGCTTCGTACGGAGGCGTATACGACTCGCACATGAGGGACGAGAGCTCGTACACGATCGGTCTTCTGGGCTCGGTCGACGAGGTCATCGGGATCGCGGAGCGGAGCGGTATCCGCGCCAACATCTCGCACATCAAGGCACTCGGTGTCGATGTCTGGGGCCAGAGCGCCGACGTGATCGCACGGGTGGAGGCCGCCCGGGCGAGGGGTGTGGAGATCACGGCCGATCAGTATCCGTACGAAGCGAGCGGTTCGTCTCTGAACGCGTCGTTGCTGCCACGCTGGGCTCAGGCGGGGGGTCGTGAGGCGCTGTTCGAGCGCTTCGATGATCCGGAGGTGCGGCGTCGACTCGTTGACGACATGCGTGAGAACATGAGGCGGCGAAACGGCCCGGACGCCATGCTCATTACCGGTGGGCGAGATCCCGCTCTTCGTGGCAAGACGCTGGCGGACATCTCGCACGAACGAGGAGAGGATCCTGTCGAGACGGCGATCGACATCATCCGGGCGGGTGGGGCCTCGATCGGCTCGTTCAACATGAACGAAGACGATATCGCCACCTTCATGGCAGCGGACTTCGTGATGACCGGGTCGGACGGATCCGACGGTCACCCCCGCAAATACGGGACCTACGCACGCAAGATCAGGAAGTACGTGCTCGAGGACGGTGTAATCTCTCTTGCCCGGATGATCCATGCGTCGAGTGGCATGCCGGCTCAGGTGTTCGGTCTCGAGGGCAGGGGAGTCATCGCGGAGGGAGCGTACGCGGACATTGCGGTGTTCGATCTCGAAGAGGTGCGTGATGTTGCCACCTTCCTCGAACCGACAGAGCTGGCGACCGGGATGCGCTACGTCTTCGTGAACGGACAGCTCGCGATCGATGCGGGGGAGCCTGCCGGGCTGCTGGCGGGTCGTGTTCTCGGGCCCGATCCGCGCCCGATCTCCTAGGCGAACGCCTCAGCCGCCACCGTAGTCGGGTTCACACACCGATTCGCCGCCCTCACCCGCGAGGTCGATTCCGACCCAGAGAAGGAGCGTCGTATCGCGGGCCTCACTCCAGCGAAAGTCGATGTCGACCTGAGCCTGCAAGCCGAAGTCGTGTTGGAAGGGGACACCGATGCCCGGCTCTGCCTGGATGCGCAGCACGGAGCCCAGCATCTGCTCACGAGCCTCGATGTCCCAGCTTCCGGAGTGGCCGTACCACACGTTCACGCACCCGGCGAGGCTGAGCGCCATGGTTGGGACGGTCACCGTGCTGAAGCTCCCCTCGCCGTCGACGATCGGGATGCCGACCCACCCTCCGCCGCTCCGCAGACCGGACAGAACGTCGCCGACGCCCGCCTGACTCTGCGCCGACACTCGCATGGGTGCAGCGACGAGGACGACGAGGGCGAAAAGGCATGTGACGCGGTTCATGCGATTTCGTACCGGAAGCGGCCCGTGGAGATCCTTAAAGCGCTCCACCGAGAGACATCCGCATGTCGATCACGCGCTCACGGGCGTTGCGCTGGACGTCATCCACTGCCCGGGCGAACTCCGGCGCGTCGCGTACCGGATCGAAGAGGGCCGACCCCAGGATTCGCGTATCGACCCCTGCCGGAGACAGATCGAAGGCGAAGCGGAGCCACCGAGTCGCACGCACCGGGTCGCCGGTCATACCGTAATAGCTGGCGAGGTCCTGAGCGATGAGCTCGGCCGTGTAGTCGGGACTGGGGCTCCCGTCGGTTTCGAGCTGGCGCGCGGCGTCGTCCACGATCTGTCGGGCTTCCTCCGATTGCCCGTCGGCGTGCAGGCAAAGCGCTCGAACGAGGTCGTAGACGCCGAAGTCGATGGCGAGACACTCATCGGGTTCGCCGACCATGGCGAGGGCTCGCCCCTCGAACGCTTTGGCGAGCAGCAGCTGGTCCTCCAGACGATAGGCTTCCCGTGCCTCGTTGATCGCCACGGCATATCGGCCGAGCTGGAACCCGAGGGACGCCAGCGCGGTGCGGCGACCGGCCTGCAGGGGGTCGAGGTCCCGGGCGCGCTCGGCCTCGGCGAACGCCTCGTCGATGCGGTTCTGCCCAGCCAGAATCCGGGCGGACCAGCTCGGGCCATTCGGCGCGTTGGGGGCGAGGGCCTCGGCCTGTTCGAAGTCTGCAGCCGCCCCTTCGAGGTCGAGGCCGAGGAGTGCCCGGATGTAGCCCCGGGCCGAGAACCCGTTCGCTACACGTGGGTCCACGGAGATCGCCTGGTCCGCGGCGGCGAGCGAGCGGGCCGCCAGCTCATACGGGCTGAGCCCTACGTCGTACTTGTAGTAGAGGGAGAGGGCGTAGGCGGAGGACAGGGCGGACAACGCGGCCGCAGAACGGGGCTCGAGTTCGATCGCCTCGCGAAACCGCGTCACGGCCTCACGCATGCCCTCTGGGGTTCGTTGTCCCAGCGCGGCATTGCCCGCGAGATATGCGTCGCGGCCAGGGCCGATGACCGAGCCTCCCGGGTCGTACCGATCGTCGAGACCGACGCTCTCCAGGAATACCCGGGCAACCTCGTTCGCCAGGATCACCTGGTCTCGATCGAGATCGTTCGGATCGACGAAGTACTGCTTGCGGGCATGCAGGAAGCCCTCGGCGTTCGACTCGGAGACGTTCACCACGAGTTCGTCCCCGCGCCGTTCGATGTATCCCCGAAGCACGTGCTCGACGTCGAGCGATTCAAGCAGGATCCTCGTCCCGACGCTGTCGTTCATCGCCGAGGCCGCCGAGTACATGTCGCTTACGAAGACCTCGGGGACGGTCGTCAGACGGGTGATGACCTCTTCCGCGATGGAGAGGCCCAGAAGGTCGAAGGACGGGTCGCCGGTTCGATTCTCGAACGGTGTGACCGCAACGGAGGACTCGTACGGGCCGTCTGCGGACGCGCTCGAGGCCCAGAACTGAATCGCGAGACCCATCGCGGCGATCAAGACCAGGCCCGCGGCGACCTTCGAAGCTCCGAGTCGTCGCGGGCCCCGGTGCGACTCGCGATCCGCTTGAACGGCCCCGGTCCGATTCGCCGCGAGAAGCGCGTCGGCGAAGTGGGACACGGCCCTCGGTCGGTCGGCTGGGGACTTGGCCAACGCCTGGGCGATGACCTGCTCCAGCGCACGTGGTACGGATGACCGCACCGAGCGGAGAGAAGGCATCGTGTCCGTCAGGTGACGTGCGAGGGTCGCCTGCGCGGTGCGGCTGTGGAACGGCGGCTGCCCGGCAAGCATCTCGTAGAGGACGCATGCGAGGGCGTATGTGTCCGTGCGTGCGTCGATCGGGTCCTCTCCACCGGCCTGTTCCGGACTCATGTAGTCCGGGGTCCCGATGGGCAGCCCGCTCTGCGTGAACTCACCCCCACTTTCTGCCGCCCGCAGAGCCCGGGCGATGCCGAAATCCGCGACCACGGCATGTCCGCTCTGGAATAGGATGTTCGAGGGTTTGATGTCGCGGTGCACGATCTCTTTCTCGTGCGCATGCTGCAGTGCGTCCGCGACCTGCTGCGTGATCTTCAGGGACTCCTGAATCGGGAGGCGCCCCTCCTTGTCCAGACGATCCCGGAGACTTTCGCCCGCGATGTACGGCATCACGTAGTAGAGCGTGCCCCCGGCGTCGCCGGCCGCGTAAATCGGGACGATGTGAGGATGCTGCACTCGGGAGGTGACCTCGACCTCACGCACGAAGCGCTCTCGACCGAGCCGCGCGGACAGTTCTTCGTCCAGCACCTTGATCGCCACGGCTCGCTCGGGCAGTGATTCGCGTGCCAGGTAGACGCGCGACATCCCCCCTCGATCGAGCTCGCTGACGAGGGTGTACCGCTGGGGCAGCGCAGCCTGGAGTCGTTCGAACTCAGTGGACAACCGGTACCTGCCGGATCGTGCGAAACGTAATGCAGTTCCCAACCCTAACCTTGGCGCTTTCGTCCGGGTCCGCTAGCACGAGGTGGATCGCCGCGACGCGCGGCAGCGTCCTCCGTGGAGAGCCGTTCGACGGGGTTCGCGACGGCGGGGTCCCCGCGTTTGGCGCGAGACGGTGTCCGTCGTAGCTTGGTGAGCCGCCAGGGGCACCGCTCCCGCCGTTTCGCTGAAACGAGCGGGTGAGGTTGAGAACGACCCTTGGAACCTGATCCGGTTGAGACCGGCGTAGGGAGCGCGGCGCAGACGAGGCCACACGGACCCCAGGCGGCAGGCCCTCGGATCGCGCTCTCCGTCGGACAGTGAGCGCGATGAGCGAGACGAATGGCAGTGGCACGTCCCTGAACGGCAACGGGCGCCAGCGCGTTGCCCCCAAGACCGAAAACGTGGGCACGGACTATCCGGGTGCCTTCCCGAATTCGAGGAAGATCCACGTGGCCGGGTCGCGGGGCATCGAGGTCCCGATGCGGGAAATTCATCTGACCGGAGGCGAGGCCCCGCTGCGTGTGTACGACACGAGCGGCCCCCGTGACCTCGATGTGCGTCGGGGACTGACCTCGCTGCGGGATCCCTGGATCCTCGAACGAGGGGATGTCACGGAAGTGACGCGGACCCGCACCCCCTCCGACCTGGTGGAGATGCCCGAGGGACTGAGTCGGCGGACGCTTCGGGGAAGTGGTTCGGTCACGCAAATGACGTACGCACGGCGTGGTGAGGTCACCCCCGAGATGGAGTTCGTGGCGATCCGCGAGGGGATGTCGCCGGAGTTCGTCCGCGACGAGGTCGCTCGGGGGCGCGCGATCATTCCGGCGAACATCAACCACCCGGAGATCGAGCCGATGATCATCGGCCGCAACTTCAAGGTGAAGATCAACGCGAACATCGGGAATTCGGCCGTCTCGTCCTCCATCGACGAAGAGGTCGAGAAGCTGCGGTGGGCGACCCTGTGGGGTGCCGACACGGTCATGGACCTCTCGACGGGGAAGCACATTCACGAGACCCGCGAGTGGATCCTGCGGAATTCTCCGGTTCCGATCGGGACGGTGCCGATCTATCAGGCGCTGGAAAAGGTCGATGGCGTGCCCGAGGAGCTGACGTGGGAGATCTACCGCGACACGATCATCGAGCAGTGCGAACAGGGCGTGGACTACTTCACCGTTCACGCGGGGGTGTTGCTGCGCTTCATCCCGATGACGGCGAACCGCATGACGGGGATCGTCTCACGCGGTGGCTCGATCCTCGCCAAATGGTGCATGGCGCATCACAAGGAAAACTTCACCTACACGCACTTCTCCGAGCTGTGTGAGATCATGGCGGCGTACGACGTCTCCTTCTCGCTCGGTGACGGCTTGCGTCCCGGTTCGATCTACGACGCCAACGACGAAGCGCAGTTCGCGGAGTTGAAGGTTCAGGGCGAGCTGACGAAGATCGCTTGGGAGCACGGTGTGCAGGTCATGAACGAGGGTCCCGGCCACGTACCCATGCATCTCCTCAAGGAAAACATGGAGAAGCAGCTCGAGTGGTGTGA
>CALHIO010000265.1 GCA_938030915.1 uncultured Gemmatimonadota bacterium | reverse complement strand
GTGCTCGACGGAGACATACCGGCCGAGCGGGTGATCTCGAGTGAGCTCGATGAGGAGGCTCGTGCCTGGGTCGACGCTACGCTGGACGGCTTCACGCTTCGCGAGCTGATCGGACAGGTCATCATCGAGTGGATCCCGGGTGGCTACGTCACGGCGACCAGTCCCGATTTCGAGCCGCTTCGGGCGTGGGTCGAGGACGATGGAATCGGGGGCGTGTCTCCCTCGATCGGGACACCGCACGCCTATGTGGCCAAGCTCAACGAGCTTCAGGCACGGGCCGAGGTGCCGCTGCTCGTCACGGCCGACTTCGAGAACGGCGGCCCCGGGATGAGGATCAACGGGTCGTTCGCGCTCCCGTCGATGCTCCCTCAGGGTGGTGGTACGGACTTCCCACCGACGATGGCGTTCGGAGCGATCGGAGAGGAGCGCTTCGCCTACGAGTACGGACGGATCACGGCTCGTGAAGCCCGGGCGAGCGGGGTGCATTTCCTCTTCTCGCCGGTTCTCGACGTGAATTCGAATCCGGACAATCCCGTCATCGCGACGAGGGCGTTCGGTGGAGATCCCGATCTGGTCGCCCGCATGGGTGCCGCATTCATCCGCGGCGCGCGAGACGGCGGGGTCTTCACCACGGGCAAGCACTTCCCGGGGCACGGAGATACCTCGACGGACTCCCACATCGGAATCCCCGTGGTCGAGGCGGATCGCGTCCGCCTGGACGAGCTCGAGCTGGCACCCTTTCAGGCGGCGATCGACGAGGGTGTCGACGCCATCATGACGGCCCACCTGCAGCTTCCGGAGATTCTTGGGCCCGGTGCCCCGCCCGCGACGCTCGCGCCGGAGGTCATGACGGACATCCTCAGGGACGACCTCGGCTTCGACGGGATCGTCTTCACGGATGCGATGACGATGCGGGGGATCACCGACATGTACGGCCTGGGGGAAGCGTCGATCCGGGCTCTCGAGGCGGGTTCGGACGTCGTTCTCTCTCCCAAGGCGGTGACGGACGTCGTCGATGCGATCGCGGAGGCTGTCGAGAGCGGTCGGATGACTCGTGATCGCCTCGAGGAGTCCGCTCGCCGGATCCTCACGCTGAAGGCACGCCTGGGTCTGCACCGGGACCGTTTCGTCTCCCTGAACGACGTCCAGCGGGTCGTGGGCATCGGGGCACACAACGCCTTCGCCGACACCGCGGCGACCCGCTCGATCACGCTGGTCCGGGACGAGGATCGACTCCTCCCGATGGACGGCTTGTCGATGGCTCCGACGCTGCACATCCGGTACGCCGGCTCGACCCGGCTGTGGGCGAACCGGGCCTTCGCGACGGAGCTGCAGGATCGTGTGGTCGACCTCGCGGAGGTCCGCCTGGACGAGCGAAGCGACTCGACGGCGTACGCCGCCGCCTTCGAAGCACTCGAGGATGCCGATCGGGTGGTCGTCACCGCGTACGTCTCGGCCTCGGCCGGGTCGACCGAGGAGGCTCTTCCCGAGCCCCTTCGTGCGCTCGTCTCGTCGGCCGTTGCGCTGAAGCCGACGGTCATGGTGTCGTTCGGGAATCCCTACCTGCTCTCTGCGGTCCCGGACGTGGGTAGCTACATGCTCGCGTGGGGTGACCGGGATCGCTCCCAGCGCGCAGCGGTCGCGGCCCTCTTCGGTGAGGAGGCGGTCAGTGGTCGTCTGCCGATCCCTCTACCGCCGTTCCACCAGCTCGGCGAAGGCCTCGACCGACCGAAGGTCGCGGACCGCCTCGCGACGCTCGAGATCGAGGATCCGCTCGTCGCGGCGGGGATCATCGCCGCGCGTGGGGGTGGCCCGCGAGGCAGCAGTCAGACCGTCGCCGAGCCCGAGTCGGTCGGCATGTCGTCGGAAGGGCTCGCCGCGATCGACTCGATCATCGTCACGGGGATCGCGGATTCTGCGTTTTCCGGGGCGGCACTCGCGGTCGGTCGTCGCGGCAGGATCGTGTCGCTGAAGGGCTTTGGAGAGCTCCAGTATGGAACCCGCCGACCGGTGACACCGACGTCGATCTTCGATCTGGCGTCGGTCTCCAAGGTCGTCGGCACGACCACCGCGGCCATGATGCTCGTCGGAGATGGCACCCTCGACCTGGACGCGCCGGTCGTCGAGTACCTGCCGTGGTGGGCGGCCGGAGACGAGCGAAAGAACTCGGTCACGGTGCGTCACCTGCTCACGCATCGAACCGGGCTGATCCCTTTCCGGACGTGGTACCTCGAGTTCGCCGGCATGGAGGCCTACAAGGAGGCCGCCGCGAACGAAGCGCTCGAGGTGGACCCCGGGACTCGTACCGCGTACTCCGACATCGGCATCATGACCCTCGCGTGGGTCATCGAGGAGATCTCCGGGCAGACACTCGATGCATTTCTGCAGGAGCGCCTGTGGGACCCGATGGGCATGCTGGAGACGCGGTACAATCCTGAATCGACGCTTCGGCCACGTATCGCCGCGACGGAGATCGACACCATCTATCGCAACGAGATGGTGTGGGGCACGGTGCACGACGAGAATGCGGACGCCATGGGTGGTGTCGCCGGGCATGCCGGCCTCTTCTCGACGGCCGTCGACCTCTCGGTGTTCGCCCGCATGATGCTCAACGATGGCGTGGCGCCCGCGTGTGCGGCCGATGGCGAGCCCGGAGAGCCGTGTCCCGTGCGTCGCATCGACGCACAACGCATCGTGGAGTCGGACGTACTGGACGAATTCACGACCCGCTTCGACGACACATCCTCTCGAGCTCTCGGCTGGGATACGCCGTCGGAGCGCTCTTCCGGTGGTGACTGGATCACGAACGAAGCGTTCGGGCACACCGGGTATACCGGGACGTCGATCTGGATGGACCCGGAACTCGATCTCTGGGTGATCCTCCTGACGAATCGTGTGCACCCCACGCGTGAAAATCAGAAGCACGTACCGCTGCGGCGTGCCGTGGCGGACGCGGCAGTCCTTTCGATCACCGATCGCACCGTCGAACCCCGGGTGAATCGGTGACCGGCTTCACGACCCTCGACCTCGTCGTCCTGGTCGTCTACCTGGTCGGCGTTACCGCGTGGGGCGCATGGCTGGGCCGTGGTCAGCAGGGCGGCACCGACTACTTCCTCGGGAGCCGCTCGCTGCCGTGGATCGCCGTCATGCTCTCGGTCGTCGCGACCGAGACGAGCACGCTCACCTTCCTGAGCGTGCCGGGCGTCTCGTACGCTGGCGCTCTGGTCTTCCTGCAGCTGACGCTCGGGTACCTCGCAGGCCGGATCATCGTTTCGACGTTCTTTCTGCCGGCCTACTACGAGGGGTCTCTGACCACGGCGTACGCGCTCCTGGAGGAACGCTTCGGGCTGGGCGCTCGGCGCTTCACCTCGGCGATCTTCATGGTCACGCGACTGCTGGCGGATTCCGTGCGCCTCTTCGCGACGGCGATTCCGCTCGCGCTCATCACGGGGTGGCCGTATCCCGTGTCGATCGCGGTCATTGGTGTGCTGACCGTCGTCTATACCTACTTCGGGGGGATCAAGGCCGTCGTCTGGGTCGATGCAGTCCAGATGGGCCTCTACCTCTTCGGGGCGGTGGTCACGATCGTCGCGATTCAATGGCTCCTCCCGGACGGGTGGGCCGGCGTCGTCTCGCTCGCGGGGGCGGAGGGTAAGCTTCAGGTCCTCGACTTCTCCACGGATCTCACCATTCCGTATACGGTGTGGGCCGGTGTCTTCGGCGGAGCGATCTTCACTACGGCGTCACACGGCACCGACCAGCTCATCGTGCAGCGTCTTCTGACGTGCACGGACCAGCGCTCCGCCCAGAAGGCGCTCATTGGATCCGGCGTTGTCGTGATCCTGCAGTTCCTACTCTTCCTCATGGTCGGGCTGGGGCTGTGGGCGTTCTACGAGGGACGCACCTTCGATTCGACAGACGAGATCTTTGCGACGTTCATCGTTCAGCAACTGCCGCCCGGCTTGACGGGTCTCCTGATCGCGGGCGTCTTCGCGGCTGCGATGTCTTCGCTCTCCTCGTCGATCAACTCGCTGGCATCGGCCACCGCTTACGATTACTGGGCTCCGATGGTGGGCGCGCGGGACGACGAGGAGAGGATCCTGGGGGCCGGGAAGGTCTTCACCCTGGTCTGGGCCGGGCTGCTGGTCGGCGGTGCGATCCTCTTCATTCCGCTGTCCCAGGGAACGTCGGCGGTCGAGGTCGCGCTCGGCATCGCATCCCTGGTGTATGGAGGTTTGCTCGGAGCCTTCGCGCTCGGTGTGTTCACCAAGCGCCCGGGCCAGCTGGCCGCGATCATCGGTGTGGCGGTCGGGATCGGCACCGTCACCCTCATGCGTGATCTCATGGCTTGGCCGTGGTACGTGCTCGTCGGCTCGTCCGTCACCTTCGTCGTCGGGTCTCTGGTCGGACTGGTTCAGACGCAGCCCGACACGTGAGTCTGTACGCGGGGGTCGACGGAGGCGGTACGCGTACGCGTGCGGTCATCGTCGATGCCGAGGGCAGGGAAGTCGCGCGCGGCGAGGCCCCGGGCGCGGTGGTGACGGTGGCCGCCCCCGAAGCGGCGGCCGATGCCGTCACTCAGGCCATCGGTGATGCGATGGAAGCGGCGGCCCTGGAGTTGCTCACGCGCGATGCGTCGCTGGATGGAATCGGGTTGCCCCTGGATGGGTTGTGGGCCGGCCTCGCCGGAGCCGGAAGCGAGGATGCGGCCCGCGCAGTCACGGAAGCCCTGAGCCCGCGACGCCTTGCGAATCGGCTCACCGTAGGGACCGACGTACGTGCGGCGTACGAAGATGCGTTTCCGGAGCGTGACGGCGTGCTTCTGATCGCCGGCACGGGGTCGATCGCGTGGGGCTCCGATGACTCCGGACATCCGATTCAGGTCGGCGGATGGGGTCAGCTCCTGGGTGACGAAGGGAGCGGGTACTGGATCGGGCTTCGAGGGCTCCGGCACGTCATGACCGGACATGACGGACGCTCGGAGTCCGGGGCGGTTTCGGGGGAGATGCTGCGAGCGTGCGGGGTGAGGGAGCCCGGTGATCTGGTCGCATGGACGCATACGGCGGCGAAACGTGACGTGGCGGCCCTCGCCCCTCTCATCATCCGGTGCGCCGATGCCGGGGATGTCGGGGCCTCTCGGATCGTGAGTGAGGCGGTTGCTGCACTGACCGGCCTCGTTCGGGGTGTTGCTTCCCGCACTGGTACCGGAGGCCAGGGGCGGGCCGTGGTGCTCTGGGGAGGGCTCCTCGCCGACGAAGGCCCGCTCGCGTCGAGGGTGTCGGCCGCGCTTGAACAGGCGGGTTTCGATGTCGTCGAGCGGCCTGTCGATCCGCCCATGGGGGCTGCGCGCCTCGCCCTGCGGAGCTGATCCGCCGAAACGGCAGGATCGCCGGGGCAAGCGGCCCTTTTGACAGGGTATCGGATCTCGTAACCCGTTGCGCTCGTTCATTTTGACAGAATTATGACCAGCTCGGATGGCACATCGATTGCAGCATGGGAGGGCATCGATATCCACCCTTCGCAGTCACATCCATACGGAGGTCACAATGGCCATCACCAAATACACGGTGCGTCGACCCACTTTTGCTCCGTGGCCTGATCTGGACTTCATGCCGACCCGATTTTCGAGACTCTTCGACGACCCGGTCTTCGGACCGACCGACGGGGGACGCTGGAATCCCGCAGTCAGCGTCTCGGAGACCAACGACGAGCTGGTGCTCACCGCCGAACTCCCCGGTCTGAACGAAGAGGACATCTCGATCGAGTACGAGAACAACGTTCTCACGATCGCGGGTGAAAAGGTGGAAGAGCGCAAAGAGGGTGACGAAGATCGGAACTACCACGTCTACGAACGTTACTTCGGCTCGTTCAACCGCTCCTTCACGCTGCCGCGTACGGTCGATCCGAACAGCATCGTAGCGACCTTCGACAAGGGCATCCTGACGGTGAAGCTCCCGAAGGTGGCCGAGGCGAAGGGCCGCAAGATCTCGATCACCCGGTAGCCGACGCGACGGTGCGTCGCATTCAGCGGGTCCGGACGTCCGTCCGGGCCCGCTTCGTCGTTCTCAGTCCTGAAGAACCGCCCGCAGTTCGTCCAGGAGGGGTCGACTGTTCGCACCCCGGACCTTGCCGGGTGCGATCTCGAGGTCCGATCCGTCGGGACGCGTCAAAACCCCTCCGGCCTCGCGGACCAGAATCATGCCGGCTGCGAAATCCCACGGCATGAGGATCTCCTCCCAGAACGCGTCGAGCGACCCCTGAGCCAGATAGCAGAGATCGAGGGCTGCGGATCCGGCCCGTCGGACGCCCGACGCCGACCGCAGGACGCGATCGAGCTGACCGAGGTAGTCCGGCATGAGGTCCAGCATCTTGAACGGAAAGCCCGTGCCGACCATGGCCTCGATCAGAGGTCGCTCGGTGGAGACGTGGATCCTGCGACCACTCTTGTACGTACCCTCGTTCTCGGATGCCCACCAGCGTTCACCGCTCGACCCCGACACCACGGCCCCGGCAACCGGCCGCCCGTCCACAGCGACCGCCACGCTCGAACAGTAGTGCGGGTGCTCGTGCAGGAAGTTCGCCGTGCCGTCGAGTGGGTCGACGATCCAGATCGGCCGCCCATCCCATCGTGCGAGCTGGTTCTCGACCGGTTCTTCGCTTTCCTCCGCGAGGATCGCGTGGTCCGGGTGATTGGCCTGAATGACCGAGAGCGCGGCCTCCTGTGCGTCGACGTCCGTCTGGGAGACGTAGTCGGCGCGAGCCTTGATGGTGGCGCCGGCGAGGACGATTCGGCCGGCGTCACGTCGGTGGATGCGTGCGGCGGCCTCGGCGGCCTCACGGGCGGTTCGAAGAAGGGGGTCCACGGCTCGGTGCGTCTCGGGGTGCTCGCCTTGCGACGGGCGGGGGACGGGGCGGTCGTGCACGACGGCGAGGTGCCGCCCCGATCGGGCCGCCGCTAAGTTAGCCGTCCGATTTCACTTCGCGACCATGGACCTTCCGATGACCAGCCCGGACTCCAGCGGATCGAAAAAGCGCATCTTCAGCGGCATGCAGCCGTCCGGTGAAGCGCATCTCGGCAATTACCTCGGCGCGTTGCGTCGGTGGGTCGGGATGCAGGACGACTACGATTGCATCTGGTGCATCGTGGACCAGCACGCGATTACGGCCGGGGGAGATCCTGCCGAGGCGCCCGGCAACGTCCTCGATCTGGCGATCTCCTTCCTGGCCGTCGGGCTGGATCCGGACAAGGCGATCATTTTCGTGCAGTCCGACGTGCCCGAGCACACCGAGTTGGCGTGGCTCTTCAACGCGGTCACACCGGTCGGCGATCTGGAACGGATGACGCAGTTCAAGGACAAGTCGCAGCGCTTCGACTCGATTCCCGCCGGGATTCTCAACTATCCCATCCTCCAGGCCGCCGACATTCTGCTCTACAAGGCGGACGGGGTCCCCGTGGGTGAGGATCAGAAACAGCACCTCGAGATGACGCGCGACGTCGCGCGGAAGTTCAACGCGGCGTACGGCGAGACGTTTCCGGAGACGGAGCCGCTGATCGCCGAAGACGTCGGTCGGATCATGGGTCTCGATGGTGAGGCCAAGATGAGCAAGTCGCTCGACAACACGATTCCGGTGTTGGCAGAGCCCGAGGATGTGTGGGCCAAGGTGCGCACGGCGGTCACCGATCCTCAGCGGGTTCGGCGAGATGATCCGGGTCGCCCGGAGGTCTGCAACGTCTTCACGCTGCACAACTTCTTCAGCGACGACGCCACACGGGTCGACATCGACGCGCAGTGTCGTGCCGGCACGATCGGATGCGTCGACTGCAAGCGACTCCTCTCCGACAACATCAGCGATGCGTTCGCGCCCTTCCGCGAGCGGGCGGCGGAACTGCACGCGCATCCCGATCGGGTACGTGAGATCCTCGACGATGGGGCCGCTCGGGCAAGTAGGATCGCGCGCGAGACGATGGCGGAAGTTCGCGAGCGCATGGGACTCGACTGGCGCAGCGCCATCGACTGAGCCGGTCACCGGGCACCGGGCGTGGGCGCGGCGAGAGATGATCGCGTCGGTCGGCACGGTCCCCTATCTTCGCTCGATCCGGAGTCGGTTGAAGAGAGGAACTCATGCAGGAACTGTTCAAGGCGGCCGTCGAACGAGGCGCGAGTGACATCCACATCAAGGCCGGTGATTTCATGCGGGCCAGGATTCACGGAGAGCTTCAGCCGCTGACGCAGCAGAAGCTTACCGTCGACCAGGTGAAGGGGATCGCGCTTCAGCTGATCCCGCATCAGGAAGACCGCGACCAGTTCGCGAAGCTCTACGACTACGACTGCTCGTGGGGCATCCCGGGCGTCGGCCGCTTCCGGGTGAACATCCTGAAGCAGCGGGGATCGCCGATGATCGTGATGCGGTCGATTCCGATCGAGATCCCCTCTGTCGAGGATCTCGGATTGCCCCCGATCATCAACCGGATCGCGGGCTTCGAGCGCGGCATGATTCTCGTGACTGGTGTGACGGGATCCGGCAAGAGCTCCACGATGGCGGCGATGATCAACTGGATGAATCGCAACAGGCGACTCCACATCGTCACGCTCGAGAACCCGATCGAGTTCCTCCACCGTGACAATCAGTGCTCGATCACGCAGCGCGACATCGGGACGGACACGGATTCGTTCGAGACCGGGCTGCGCAGTGTCCTGCGTCAGGACCCGGACGTGATCCTGATCGGTGAGATGCGAGACAAGACGACGATCGAGACCGCGCTCAAGGCTGCGGAAACCGGCCACCTCGTCATCTCGACGCTTCACACGAAGAACGCCGTGCAGACGATTTCCAGGATCATTGCGGTTTTCGAACCAAGTGAGCAGGAGATGATCCGCGTTCGGCTCTCCGAGTCGTTACAGGCCGTCCTAT
>CALHIO010000264.1 GCA_938030915.1 uncultured Gemmatimonadota bacterium | reverse complement strand
CCCGGATCGCCGTCCGGAGCAGAAAACGGATCCTTTCGTCCACGTTCATCATCATCCCAGAAGCTTCGGGTCGAATCCCACCCCTCCACCCAACCTCACTTCTCCGTACGGACCACCCCACGTCATCGTTTCATCCACCCGAACGATGACACGCGACAGAGCATCATCGGGTTGCACCGCGCTGAGACGAATCAGCGAAAGCCGTGGAAGGTTCTGACCGCTGCGGCAGGCGGCGCGACCGGGCTCCAGCGATCCGATTCGAAGTCGAGCCAGCGATCGAAGAGCGCATCGGAGTAGGTCGGCCCGAACGCCGGACCGGCCATGGCGCGCCCGGTCTCGGACATGACCGCGGCGTACCCACCGCGAGCCACGGTGACCAGTCCCACCAGACCGTCGTAGGCCGCCCGGAAGTCGGATGCCTCGAACGTCACTCGCTGATCCGCGTAGTCGATCCCGGGCACGGAAGCCAGCATGGAGAGGTCCGCCGGCGGGACCGCATGCAATTGCGCCGTGGCGGGCTCCGCGAGGCGCATCGCCCGGGCGCTACGATGGTTCGCCATCGCGCGCGCCGAAGCCTCCCGCATCTCGGCCCGTGCCTCGTCGACCGGTCGCGGATTGGCCGAGGAGGCAGATGTGGCGGTCTTGACCGTGACGAACTCTATCCATGGCATCGGCCCTGCGAGGTCAGCGGCCAGCCGGTCGTCTCCGGAGGCGAAGATGACCGGCACGCCCACGCGTCCCCACGAGTACCCGACGAGTTCCGTCTCCGTGACGGCCATCCCGTTCAGGAGGAAGTCGATCCCAAGCGTGTACGTGTGTGATGCAAAGCCTCCGCTGCCCGTCTTGGCGTGCATCCCGACCACGGCGATCGCGTCGTACGCACCCGGCTCAGTCAGATCCACGTAGGCGTCGAAAACCTCATTCCGGCTGACGAGTTCGGCACGCCCGTCCAGCTGATCCAGGAGCAGATCGGGCTCGGGATTCCCGCTGCCGTGGCCGTCGACGATATGCACCTCGTCGGCACCGCCGTCGAAGAGTCCCGCTACCACGGCGTTCACGTCTCCAGTCAGATACGTCCGTCCGACGGCGTAACGCTCCGGATGGCTGAAGCGGAACGTGTTCGGATCGGACTGACCGGTGAGCCCCTCCATGTCGTGATAGACGAGCACCCGAAGGACGCCATCCATATCGGCGGCCGGGTCCTCGAGCGTCCTCGCTTCGCCCGACGCCGCGGGGTCACCCGAGCCTGGGGGTGAGCACGACATGAGCAGAAGAACGAGAGCCAGCCGGGTGATCGTCGTCCTCATCGGCGGTCCTCCCAACCGGTCCAGCCGGGACCTCGTACGGCGCGCCCGGGCATCGCACCCGTGTGTTGACCGTCTCTGACCACGGCAACGCCGTTCACGAAGACGTGCTCCACGCCGGTCGAAAGCTGGTGCGGCTCGTCGTACGTCGCGTGATCACTCACCGTCCGCGGGTCGAAGATCACGACATCGGCGTAATACCCTTCGCGAAGAAAGCCCCGGTTACGGATCTTCAGCCGGGTCGCCACGGCCGAGGACATCTTCCGAACGGCGTCCTCCAGGGTCACGACGCCATCCTCCCGTACGTACTTGCCGAGCACGCGGGTGAAGGTGCCGTACGCGCGAGGGTGAGCCAGACCCGTCGCGACGGTCGGATCGATGCCGCCTGCGTCCGTTCCGAACTTGATCCAGGGCTGGGCGATCTGCATGGCGACATTCTCCTCGCTCATGAGGAAGTACATCGTGCTCACACGCTGGCGCTCCGCGAGCACGAGATCCATCGCGGTCTCGGTCCAGTGCTTGCCCATCTCTTCGGCCACGTCGGCGAGCCACCACCCACGATACTGCTGGTGCTCAGGCAGATTAAGCCCGAGGAGCATGGTGCCCTCCGGGGTGGCCAGGGAGCAGAACGCTTCCCACGGCTCGGTCTGCTCCTCCATCTCGGCTCGAATCCGCGCGCGCATCTCCGGGTCCGCGAGATTGTCGTAGAGGAGCCCATCCGCCGACGCCCATGGCGGGAAACAGGCGTCGAGACCGGTTCCACCTGCCGTGTACGGGTACATGTTGGCCTGGACGTCCACGCCGGCAGCGCGTGCCGAATCGATCTTGGCGACCGCCTCAACCGCCTTGTGCCAGTTCCGGCGACCGCCCGCCTTCAGGTGGTAGATCTCGATCGGGACACCCGCCCGCGTACCGATCTCGATCGCCTCGTCGATCGCCTCGAGGAAGTTGTCGGCCTCGGAGCGCATATGCGTGATGTAGACGCCCCCGTAGGGCGCCGCAGCCGCGTTGATCGAAATGAGTTCTTCCGTCGACGCGAAATTGCCCGGGGGATAGACGAGCGCTGTCGCTACACCGAACGCGCCATCCTCCATCGACTGACGGACCGCCTGCTGCATGAGACGGCGCTCCGGGCTTCGCGCCTCTCCCATCGCCAGCCCCATCCCCAGGACGCGGATGGTCGACCCGCCCACGAAGGAGCCGACGTTCACCGAGGAGCCGTGGCGCTCCATCGCCTCGATCCACTCACCGAACGTTTCAAACTGCGTCACGCCGACCGCCGCGCCAGCGTTCTCGAGCATTCGTGGACTCGAAGGAGCGTTGGTCGTCGACTCTCCCATGATCTCGGTCGTCACGCCCATCGTGACCTTCGAGACCACACGGCCATCCCCGTTCCCGAGGAAGTTGAAGCGCGAGTGACTCTGGATATCGATGAACCCCGGAGACACGACCATTCCGCTGGCATCGATCCGGGTCCGGGCGGGACGCTCGCTCAACTCCCCCGGTCGGGTGATCGCGACGATGCGATCTCCCCGAACGCCGACGTCGCCCGGGTACCATGCGTTGCCGGTGCCATCTACGATCTGACCGCCTTCGATGACGACGTCGTATTCCCCGGGCGGGGCGGGCGGAGGCGCGCCGGGTGCGGCAGCGGGGACAGACGAGGTCGCAGGCGCGCACGCGGTGAGTGCGGCGAGAAGCAGAGGAAGACGACGCATGAGTTCCGAGGTCGTGGACACGAGACGTACTGCGACCAATACCGGCCGCGACCTCACCCCGTCAACGCCGTGTGTCGCTCAGACCTGATCCAGCTGGGTGAGCCTCGCTCGAATCCGGTCCAGGTAACTCGTCAATGTCCCCAGCTCTTTCTCGCTCAGCGCTTCCTCGAGCACGTCGTCGACCGAATCGATCGGCGCGTCGAGATGAGTCAGCAGCGCCAAACCTTCGGCGGTGATCATGCACCAGACACGGCGCCGATCTTCCATACAGCGTTCGCGCGTTACCCAGCCTTTGCGCTCCATCCGATCGATGAGACGTGTAACTCCTGGAGTGCGTTCGATCATGCGCTCCCCGATCGAAAGCGTCGGGAGTCCGTCGTCGCCAGCACCGCGCAGGATACGAAGCACGTTGTACTGCTGGAGGGTGACATCCTCGGCATCCAGTAGATGCGACAGAAAGCGTTTCGAGTCATCCGCCGTCCTGAGGAGTGCGACGTACGCCTCCTGGCTGCGAGACCGGAACGGCTTGGACTGTTTGAGGTCCTGCTGGATTGTCGCGGAGCCTGGGGGCACGAATCTCCTCGCTTGCATCTATTGTCTTACGCTTCGTTGAAGTTTAGAAAAAAAGATCCAGAGCGCCAGCCGGCCCGGACACGTATGTTGGCGCTTCTCAATAGCATCGGGATGACCCTACCAGACACCTGAACCCCTCGAATCATGCGCGCACGCCCCTACGCGTTCCTGCGGATCGGTCCCCGCTGGGTGAACATGTGCATGGTCACGGACATCGAGGACCACGGTGACGAGTTGAGGATCTTCGTGGCCACCGATATGGCCCGCCTCGCCGGGACGGACTCCCCCGAAGCCATCGATGTGGCGCGGCGCTTCTCCGTGAAGGATGAGGAGGACATCGCGCGCGTGAAGCAGTGGCTCCTGCTGAACGACGAGGACTGAGACCAGGTCCTCCAGTCGATCGCGAGCCGCCGGCTACCCGGCTGGTCCGTCGTTCAAGCTGCGTGCGCGGACCTCAGGCTCGGTCAGGCCGTACAGCGGCGGGGTGTCGACACCGAGCTGTCCGAGGAGTTCGTAGAGCTGACCGCGATGATGCACCTCGTGCTCTACCATGAGGCGTAGCCACTTCCATACACGCATCTCGATCCCGCCGACCGTCTCGCACCGCAGCTCAAGCTGTTCGGGCGTGAGCCCTCTAAGGATGTCGACGGTTTCGGCGTGCGCTCGATCCATGTAGGCGAGCACAGCGTCCTTCCCGGAGGCGAGTTCCGTACCGTGCCCGGGATACTGTGACGGTCGCAGCAGCGCGTTCTCGGCCCACATCCATCGCTCGGCAGCGGCGATGTGGCGGATGAGGTCGCCCGGAGAGAAGCGGCCCTCCGCCGAACGCCATTCCAGATGCGCCTCGGGAACGAAGGCCGCGAGATTCCGCGTTCGCCCTCGAACGCTCTCGAAGTATCGAAGAAACGGATCGATCTCCTGAAATTCCACGGCGTGCCTCAGACCAGGAGGAAGACGGTCACAGCACCGATCACGACGACCGCAACGGTGACCTTCATCGCGACCGCAGCAGTCCGCGCCAGCAGAACACCCCACCCGACCCGTGCCGATCGTTCCAGGGACATCGTCTCGAGCCAGGTGACCAGGCCCGCCCCCAGAAAGGTGCCCAGGAAGGCAGTGATCACAGGGCCGATCAACGGAACGGGGACACCCACGAAAAGTCCCACGAATCCACCGACCACCGCACCCCAGAAGGCCCGACTGGAGCCGCCGAACGCCCGACCGAACCGTTTCAGAATCGCGATCTCGGCCACCTCGACAATCAAGGCCGAGGCAGCTACAAAGAGGCCGAACGTCCACGTCAACTCACCGGCCAGAACGAGCGCGAGCGTGATGACCACGATCAGCCACAACCCCGGAAGGCCAAACGGGATGATCGCCAGGCAGGCGAGCATCGCCACAACCGCGACCAGCGCGACGATGATGTTCATACAGCATCCTACGGCATTTCGGGCAGTGATGTTCTAGCTTTTGCGCCCTACCAGATTCTATGGATCGACACGATGCGACTCAAAACCGCGCTCCTTCTCGCCATCGGGGCCCTCGCCGGCAACGCGACATACGCGTCAGCCCAGTGTGACGGTTGTGTCTTCCCCGGCGAATCCTGGGAGGTGCTCCGTGGACCCGAGTTGGCCCGCGCCGGCTGGGACGCAGACGTCCTGCAGGAGCTCAACGTCTTCCTGCGGGACTCGGCGAACTCGACGGGTATCGTCGCAGCAGAGCGCGGACGCGTCGTCTTCCGCTATGGCGACATCGAGGAGCTGTCCTACCTCGCCTCCGTTCGGAAGAGCATCCTGGCCATGCTGTATGGTCAGTGGGTGGAGAACGGGACGATCGATCTCGACTGGACGCTCGAAGACATCGAGGTCGACGATGTCGGTGGGCTCCTGCCGATCGAACGTCAGGCCACGATCGACCACCTCGTCACGGCCCGCTCCGGCATCTACCACCCCGCTTCGAACGGGGGAGACAACCTCGCCGATGCGCCCGAGCGCGGGTCCCAGGAGCCGGGTACGTACATGCTCTACAGCAACTGGGACTTCAACGCGGCCGGTGCCGTATTCGAGCGACTGACCGGTCGCGACATCTACGACGAGGCCCAGGCACAGATCGCGACACCCATCGGTTTCGAAGACTGGGACCGGAGCGCACAGAGGAAGTCCGGCAACCTCTCCATCTCGCGGAATCCGGCGTACCACTTCTGGATCTCGACCCGGGACATGGCGCGCATCGGCCACCTCATGCTCAATGAGGGCCATTGGGATGGACGGCAGGTGATCTCTCGCGACTGGGCTCGCCGCATCGTCAGTGTGGTGACCCCACTCGAGGAGATGAATCCGGTCGGACGACGGGACGGCTACTTCGGTTATGGATACATGTGGTGGGTCTTCGACGGGCCGACGGCCGTGGGGCCGTTCGAGGGCGCCTACACGGGCCGTGGCGCCGTCGGCCAATGGATCACGGTCCTGCCGGCGATCGACCTGGTGATCGCGCACAAGACGAACAACGCCTACGGTCGCACGACGGCGTGGGACTCCTGGCACCGCCTGATCGAGCTGTTGCTCGAGGCGAGGGGCATTCAGCCTGAGACGGGATGGCCGTGGGGGTGAGCGGCCGGGGGCGCGGGTCGACGTCCAGGAAGAAGCGCCGCACGCCGCCCGAAGTCCTCGGGTGGCGAGAGTGGGCAGGCCTGCCCGATTTCGGCGTCGAGGCGATCAAGGTCAAGCTGGACACCGGGGCACGGACTTCGTCGCTGCATGCGTTCGACCTCACCCACTTCGAGCGAGCGGGCCATCCGATGGTCCGATTCGAGGTTCACCCCGTGCAGCGCTCGGCGGACGACGCGGTCGTGGTCGAAGCCCCCGTCGTCGACGAACGCTGGGTGCGCAACTCGGGAGGCGCACGGGAGCTCCGTCCGGTCATCGAGACGACGGTGCGTATCGGAGAACGCGCATGGCCCATCGAGCTCACGCTGACGAGACGTGACGAGATGGGATTCCGGATGCTGCTCGGGCGACAGGCGTTGAAGCGGAAAGCGCTCGTCGACCCTGGGCGCTCGTTCCGAGCTGGACACATGACCGAGAGGATATCGTGAAGCTGGGCATTCTGTCCCGAAAGGGATCTCTGTACTCCACCACACGACTCAGAGAGGCCGCGGAAGACCGTGGGCACGACGTGTCGGTCATCGACTTCCTTCGCTGTTCGATGGGGATCGAAGGAAAGCGAAGGTCGATCCTGTTCCGCGGAGAGCAGATCGACGTCGACGCCGTAATCCCCCGCATCGGCGCGTCGGTCACCTTCTATGGCACAGCCGTCGTGCGGCAGTTCGAGACGATGGGGGTGTACTGTCTGGCATCGGCCTCTGCGATCAGTACCTCGCGGGACAAGCTGTGCGCCCATCAGATCCTTGCTCGCGCCGGCGTCGACCTTCCGATCACGGCCTTCGCCCGATCCGTGAAGGACACCAGCAGCGTCATCGAGATGGTCGGGGGCGCGCCTCTGGTCATCAAGCTGCACGAGGGCACCCAGGGCAACGGTGTCGTCCTCGCGGAAACGAAGAAGGCGGCCGAATCCGTCATCGACGCCTTTCGTCAGCTCGACGCGAACATCCTCGTTCAGGAGTTCGTGAAGGAAGCACGGGGTAGCGACGTGCGATGCATCGTCGTCGGTGGCCGTGTGGTCGCCGCGATGCTCCGCCACGCAGCACCCGGTGATTTCCGCTCCAACCTCCATCGTGGCGGATCCGCCGAGCCCGCCAAGTTGACGACGAAGGAGCGTCGCACCGCGGTGAAAGCCGCCAAGGCGCTCGGGCTGAACGTGGCCGGGGTCGATCTCCTCCGATCCGACCGCGGCCCCCTCGTCCTCGAGGTGAACTCCTCACCCGGACTGGAGGGCATCGAGGCCGCGACGGGGATCGATGTGGCGGCCGAGATCATCGAGTTCGTGGAGAACCACGCGGACGACGAGTGAGCCAGAACCCGTTCATCGTCGCTGCGCAGCGCGTGCAGCCGGGCACGCGTCGGCAAATCAACCTGCCCGCCGGACGTCTGCCTTCCGGCACTGAACTGTCGCTCAGGCTTCAGATCCTGCACGGGACCGAGCCCGGGCCTGCCGTGTGGTTGAGTGGAGCGATTCTCGGCGATGAGATCGTGGGCGTCGAGATCATCCGAAGAGTCCTCGAAACACTGGACGAGCAGGAACTTCGGGGCACCGTCATCGCGGTGCCGGTCGTGAACGTGTTCGGGTTCGTGGCGGAGTCACGTTACCTGCCGGACCGACGGGACCTGAACCGTTCCTTTCCCGGGTCACGGCGCGGATCCCTCGCCAGCCGACTCGCCCGCCTGTTCGTCGACAACGTGCTCGAGCCGACGGAATTCGGCATCGACTTTCACGCGGGATCGGACGATCGGACCAACCTCCCGCAGGTTCGCGGGAATCTCGATGACGAGGAGACGCGTCGGCTCGCAATGGCATTCTCCGCCCCGCTGATGCTCCACGCCAAGACGATCAAGGGATCCCTTCGAGAGACGGCGGTGAGGCGCGGGAAGCGTGTACTTCTCTTCGAGGGCGGTGAGCCGCGACGGTTCAATCCGGGGCCGGTCCAAGCCGGGGCGGACGGCGCACTACGGGTGCTTCATGCACTCGAGATGATCGAGGCCTCTCCGGCGTCCATGATCGAATCGGCCGAAGCGCGGTCCACGAAATGGATCCGGGCGCCCAGGGGCGGGATCTTCCACCTTCAGACCCGTCTCGGAGCCCGGGTGAGGCGAGGCGAATTGATCGGCGTCATCACCGAACCGTCCGGCCGCGGAGGGCGCGAGGTCCGCGCCCGGGCTTCCGGCATGATCATGGGGCACGCCGTGAACCCCCTCGTGCACCAGGGCGACAGCCTGGTGCACATCGCGGAAGTGGAATGATGCGCGGTCTTTCACCAGGACCGATCCGGTGATGATCAGCCGGAGGGGACAGGGGCGCTCCGTTCCGGGTCGGACGCTCGTGCGACTGGGTGCGCTGGTGTTCCTGCTCATTGCGTGCCAACCCAACAACGTGTCCCGAGGTTGGGAGTGCATCGCGCCCGCCAATGCGGGCGGAGGCTGGGACCTGACCTGCCGCTCCGTCGGCCAGGTGCTGTCCGATCTCCAGCTTTCCCCAGGACTCGTGCGCACCACGAACGTGCCCGGCGCGGGGGGAGGAGTCGCCTTCGCGCGAACGGTGGCCCAGAGGTCGGACGATTCGAACGTCCTCGTCGCCGCCTCTCCGTCGACCGTGCTGCGGCTGGCTCAGCGCCAGTACGGGAGCCTCACTGAGACCGACGTTCGCTGGGTGGGAGCCCTGGGTGCGGAGTACGGCGTCCTGGCGGTCGCGGCCGACGCACCCTGGCAGACCCTGGACGATCTTCTCGATGCCTGGAGGCGTGACCCCGGCTCCGTGGTCGTCAGCGGGGGGTCCGCGGTCGCGGGCCAGGACCACATGAAGGTGCTGCTCCTCGCGCACCGTTCAGGCATCGATCCTCGTCGGATCCGGTACGTGCCGTTCGATGGGGGTGGAGAGGCCATGACCGCCCTGCTCGGAGGGTTCGTCCAGCTCTTCTCCGGAGAGGCGTCCGAAGTCGAAGGTCAGGTCGCGGCCGGGCGGCTTCGGGTGCTCGTCACCCTCGCTCCGCAGAGAATGGAGGGCCCACTCGCGGACGTTCCCACGGCGATCGAGTCCGGCGTGGACGTGACCTGGGTCACATGGCGTGGCTTCTACGTCCCCGGGGAGATCACGGACGCGGAATACGTCCGATGGGTGGATGTCATCGAACAGGTGGGACGCTCCGCGGAATGGGAGGAGGCGCGCCGGACGAACCGGCTCCAACCGTTCTTTCTGACCGGCACCGACTTCGCGGACTTCGTCGAGAGGCAGGTCCGCGACTTCCGGGACATGTCCCGCGAGATCGGCCTCATCGAATGAGCGCGACGGAGCATCCAGGGGAAGGGGCTGCGCGACGCGATCGTGTAGCCGGCGTCGTACTCCTCCTGGCCGGAGTGACCACGGCTCTCGAAGCACGCACGTTCAACGTGGCGTTCATGACGGACCCGGTCGGACCCAAGGCCCTCCCTCTCCTCGTCGCCGTGACCCTGGTGGTGGCAGGCGCGCGCCTGATCGCCCGACCACGATCGAACGTCGAGCTCCCGGACGCCGAGGCGACACGCAGAATGACGTTGGCCGCGGCCGCGTTCATCGCGTACGGCCTCGCCCTGCCCTGGCTCGGGTTCTTCATGGCGACCACCGTCGTGGTCGCTGCGCTTGGGGTGCTCTTCGGAGGGCCACGGATCGGGAGTGCGATCGTCGGCGCGAGTCTGTCCGCGGTCCTCTGGCTGCTCTTCGTGATCGTCCTGTCGCTCCCCCTTCCGATCGGGGCCCTGTGGATTCGCTGAGCCACCTGATCTCCGGCTTCGGGGTGGCACTCCAACCCCTCAACATCCTCCTGGCCGTCGGCGGGGTGGGCGTGGGGACCTTCGTCGGCATGCTTCCGGGCATCGGACCGATCAATGCGATCGCGATCCTGATTCCGGTGACCTTCGCTTCCGGGATGCCCGCAGAATCTGCTCTGATTCTGCTCGTGGGCATCTACTACGGATCGCAGTACGGAAATTCGATCAGCACGATCCTGCTCAACGTGCCCGGGACCGCCTCGGCCGTGGTCACGGCGATCGATGGACACGCCATGACCCGGGAGGGTCGAGGTGGCGAGGCACTGGCCATCTCTGCCGTCGCGTCCTTCGTCGGTGGTACCCTCTCGATCCTGGGCCTCGTCCTCTTCGCTCCCCTGCTGGCGTCGTGGGCGATCCGATTCGGACCCGCCGAGTACTTCGCGCTCATGGTCTTCGCCTTTTCGGCCCTCTCGAGCTTCGCAGGGGCCAGCATGTCACGCGCGCTCGCATCCACGGCCTTCGGGCTTTGGCTCGCGACCGTCGGTCTCGACCCAAACAGTGCGATTCCGCGCTACACCTTCGGGCAGATTCACCTTCTGGATGGAATGGATTTCGTCGTCGTGACGATCGGGCTGTTCGCCGTGAGCGAGGTCTTCCAGTTGCTCGAAGAGTCCGGTGCCGGCCAGACGGCCGCGTCCATGACGGGGCGGGTCGCGATCTCGCTTCGGGATCTGGCTGACACCGGTTGGACGATGCTCAGGGGCAGCGTGACGGGCTTCCTGGTGGGTGTCCTGCCTGGCGCGGGCGGCACGATCGCTTCGTTTCTGGCGTACAGCGCCGAGGAACGCATCGCGGGATCGAGCGGTCGCTTCGGCCGGGGCGACCCTCGTGGCGTGGCGGGGCCCGAATCTGCCAACAACGCGGCCGCGAATGGTGCGCTGATCCCCCTCCTGACGCTGGGCGTCCCGGGCAGCGGCACCACCGCAGTCCTGCTGGGTGCGCTGCTCGGCCTCGGCGTGACACCCGGCCCCCTGCTTCTCGAGCAGGAACCCGACCTGTTCTGGGGTCTGGCCGCATCGATGTACGTGGGCAACGCGTTCCTTCTCCTGATGAACCTGCCGCTCGTCGGTGTCTTCGTGCGCGCCCTCACGATCCCTCGGTGGATCCTGATCCCCGGCGTCTCGGCGCTCGCGTTCGTGGCGGTCTATGCGGTGAACACGAGTGCCTTCGACCTGGTGCTGATGACGCTCTTCGGCATGGTCGGCTACCTGATGCGCAAATTCCACTTCCCCCTGGCACCCGTCGTTCTGGGTCTGGTGCTGGGCCCCCTGATGGAGAAGAATCTCCGTCGCGCGATCGCCCTCTCGGGGGGTGACTGGTCGGTTCTGTTCGACTCCCC
>CALHIO010000263.1 GCA_938030915.1 uncultured Gemmatimonadota bacterium | reverse complement strand
GTGAGCCGAGCCCGCGCCACCGGAGGAGATGGACCGATCCGACGAAGAGCAGGGCGAAGATCCCCGTCCACACCAGAATCGCTTCCGCCTGGATCGTGAGATCCCAGTACCGGAGGAAGAGGGTCCCCGAGACGAGCCAGGCGGCGGTGAGGGCTGCTCGGTCTCTGGTCACGGCATCACGTCACGCGGGCGGGCGGGGAATCCGGGGATTGGCAACGAACCATTGGACCGGCTCGGGCAAGAACGGCGTAAGGTGACCTTCCTCGGAACAGGCTTCTCGGCTGGCCGATCGCTCAGACATCTTCGCAACGTCTCACCGGAGACGCATCAGCGAGCGGCTCTACCGGAGTATTCCGAGCAACGGGCCAGGAGCCCAGACCCTCGCTGGACTCCCGGCCAGTGGGCCCGCCAGGACTTGAACCTGGGACCTACCGATTATGAGTCGGCTGCTCTAACCAACTGAGCTACGGGCCCGAACGCGGGAAGATAGCGTGCCCAGCTGCCACTCGGGAGCAGTACGCCGCGGCAGGCTCATCCCATCGTCGCCCTATGGACGAAAACCGGCGGCAGCTAACTTCCGTCTGTCGGTTTCCGGGCGTCCCGAGCCGGAAGCAAAGGGTATACGCGGAGTCTCCATCGCGATGAGAGTGCTCGTGGTCGGCGCCGGCGAAGTCGGCTTCCACCTCGCTCAACGACTCTCGGAAGAACACCAGGACGTCGTCATAATCGAGGGCGATCCGGAGCGGGCTGAGCGGGCCGCTCAGCAACTCGACGTGCAGACGATCGTCGGGAACGGGGCTTCGATCTCGGTGCTGGAACAGGCATCTGTACGAAATGCCCAGATGATCCTGGCGGTCACGAGCTCGGACGAGGTGAACCTGATCGCATGTCTGGCCGCCAAGAAGCTCGGCGTCCCCTACACCGTCGCCCGGATCTCGAACCCGGATTACTACGAATCCGACTCGGTCCTCTCCAGCGATCAGGTCGGAATCGACCTCATGGTCAATCCTGAGCGGGAATGCGCCCGTGAAGCGTTCCAGCTCCTGCAGAGCGCGGCCTTCACCGAGGTGGCCGAGTTCGCCGGGGGTCAGGTACAGCTGGTCGGGCTCAAGGTGCTCGACGGGGCACCGGTCGCGGGAAAGAGCATTCGCGAGCTTCGTTCGGAGTTTCTTCCCGGCGGCTACCACTACGTCACGGCTGCCATCGTGCGGGACGGCGATACGATCATCCCGAAGGCGGAGACGACGATCGAGGCGGGAGACCGAATCTACCTCCTCGCACCGTCCTCCGAGATCGACCAGGTCCCCCCGCTGGCCGGATACGACCGATTCGAGCTTCGGCGCGTCATGATCGCGGGCGGCAGTCTCGAAGGTCAGTACATCGCCGAGCTCCTCGAACAGCACGGGATCGAGTGCACCATTCTCGATCGGGATCGGCGGCGTTGCCTGGAGCTCGCCGAACAGCTGCCCAAGTCCCTCGTACTCCACGCCGACGCCACCGACCTGGAGCTACTGGAGATGGAGGGCGTGAGTGGAAGCGACGGCTTCGTTTCCTCGACCGGCAGCGACGAGACCAACCTGCTGTCGAGCCTCCTCGCCAAGCAGGCCGGTGCGCGGAAGGTTCTCAGCCTGGTCCACAAATTCCAGTATCTGAGCCTGGTCCCCGCGGTGGGGGTGGATTCGAGCCTCTCCCCTCGCATGTCGACGGTGAACGCGATTCTCCGGCGGGTACGGCGCGGGCGGGTGATGACGGTCGCTACACTCTCCGGCATCGAAGCCGAAGCCATCGAGTTCGTAGTCCATCAGGAATCCCGGATCGCAGGACAGGCGCTCCGGGACGTGGACTTCCCGAAGAACGGAGTCGTGGGAACCATCCTGCGCGGTGACGAGATCATTCTGCCGCGCGGTGACGATGTGCTGCATCCCGGTGATGACGTCATCGTCTTCGCCATGCCCGACGCAGTTCCGGCCGTCGAGGCGCTGTTCGACTGATGTCGCTCTCCAAAGTCGCGAACGTCGTCGGGCTGCTTCAGGTCTTCGTCGCTCTTTCGATGTTCGTGACGGGCCTCGTCGCCACCTTCTACGGTGACGGTGACGCGATCGCGTTCTTCCAGGCGGGTGCCATCACCTTCGTGATCGGCTGGGGCGTCTATCTCGCCACCCGCTTCGACGAGGATGTGACGACGCGCGAGGGCTTCGCGATCGTGACGATGGCGTGGGCCGCGACGGCCGCCTTCGGCAGTCTGCCGTACCTCTTCAGCGGTGTCCTCGACTCTCCGATCCGCGCAGTGTTCGAAGCGATGTCGGGATTCACCACGACCGGGGCCACCGTGTTTTCCGACATCGAGGCGCTGCCACACGGCGTGCTCCTCTGGCGCTCGATGACGCACTGGATCGGAGGCATGGGAATCATCGTCCTCGTCATCGCGGTGCTGCCGTACCTCGGTGTCGGCGGGATGCAGCTTTTCCGGGCCGAAGTCCCCGGGCCGACGCCGGAGCGCCTCCGCCCACGGATCACGCAGACGGCGAAGCTTCTGTGGCTCGTATACTTCGGTCTGACGGCCCTTCTCGCCGTCCTCTATCTCGTGGGTGGGATGGGTCCCTTCGACGCCATCAACCACTCGTTCTCCACGCTCGCCACCGGCGGCTTTTCGACGAAGAACACCTCGATGGCCGAGATGTCGCCCTTCATCCAATGGGTGACGATCCTCTTCATGTATCTCGCAGGGGTGAATTACGCGTTGCACTTCCGCGCGGTAACCGGTGACGTGCGGTACCTCCGCGACGAGGAGTGGAAGTTCTTCACGACGGTCCTGATCCTCGCGGCCGTTGCGGTGATCCTGCTCAACTTCATGGCCGGTGACGCGACCGGAGAGCAGGTCATCCGGGACGGCGTCTTCCAGGTGCTCGCCATCACGACGACCACCGGGTACGTATCGGCCGATTACGAACTCTGGGTCCCGGGGGCGCGGATGGTGCTGTTCGCACTCTTCTTCGTGGGCGGCATGGCCGGAAGCACGAGTGGAGGCGTGAAGGCACTGAGGGTGATGCTCATTCTGAAGCAGACCGCCAACGAGCTGCGCAAGCATCTGCACCCCAGAGCCATCCTGGTGACGCGAATCGGTGCGAAGCCCGTAAAGGAGGACGTGGGTGCTCGTGTGGTCGGGTTCGTGGTGCTGTACCTCCTGATCTGCCTCGCCGGGGCGCTCGCGCTGGCCCTTACCGGAATCGACCCGCTGACGGCGATCGGAGGAAGCATCGCATCGGTGGGCAACGTGGGGCCCGCGTTTGCCGGCCTCGGACCGACCGACAACTATGGGTGGATGTCGGGCCCCGGCCTGGGAGTCCTGACCTTTCTCATGCTGGTGGGCCGCCTTGAGATCTATACGGTCGTTCTTCTCTTCCACCCCGAGCTGTGGAAGTCACGGGGGGCGTACCACTAGCCCGCTGGCCGCACTCGTCCTCGTCGTCTCCATCTCCCCGGCCACGGCTGCCGCCCAGCGCGTGGTCATGGTTCACGAGGAGCCACGCCACCGACTCATCCACGAGACATCCGACCTACGCGTCCTCGACGTACAGATTCAGCCGGGCGACACCACGCTGTTCCACACCCATGACGGGCCGATCACGTACGTGACGATCGGGACGTCGAGCACGGACCAGATGGCACTCGGGGGCGCCTGGAACGGGACGCAGCCGAGGAATCCGCCACCGGGCCGTATCGGAGCGGTACGCGCGGTCCAATCGTACGCCGACTCGCCTCTGACCCATCGCGTCACGAATGTCGGTACCACGCTCTTCCGGCTGATCGCTGTAGCGACACGCCGCCCGGGAAGCGATTCAGAGGCCTCCGAGACGCTGCCGGGCGAGCTGGTGAACCAGAGTCGCTGGTTCCGTCACGCAGCCATCTCCGTCGGCGCCGGTGACACGTCCGGGAGGCAAACGGCGGCCAACCCCATCGTCCTCGTCCTCATCCGTGACGGTTGGGTTGCGATCGAACGATCGGGTGGCTGGGTGACCTCCCTCGAGAGGGCCGGTCAGAGCGCGATCCTCGAACGCGGGGAGCGCTACCTGATCCGTAACGGCGG
>CALHIO010000262.1 GCA_938030915.1 uncultured Gemmatimonadota bacterium | reverse complement strand
AGCTGCTCTTCGATGCGCAGAAGCTGATTGTACTTGGCCACACGGTCCGTGCGGCTGGCGCTTCCTGTCTTGATCTGGCCCGCTCCCGTCGCAACCGCGAGGTCCGCGATGAGCGTGTCCTCGGTCTCTCCAGAACGATGGGAGACGACGCTGTTGTACCTCGCTTCCCGGGCGATACGCATCGTCTCGAGCGTCTCGGTCAGCGTGCCGATCTGGTTCACCTTGATGAGAATGGCGTTGGCCGCGCCGTCACGGATCCCCTGCTCCAGGCGATCCGCGTTGGTCACGAAGAGGTCGTCCCCCACGATCTGAACGTCCTGGCCAACGGCCCCGGTCAGCGCCTTCCAGCCTTGCCAGTCATTCTCGTCGAGTGGGTCCTCGATGGAACGGATAGGGTATTTTGCAACCCATTCCTTCCAGAATTCAACCATTCCGGCAGCGTCGCGGCGCTCACCGCCAGACCAGTGGAAGACGTACTCACCGTCTTCGAAGAACTCCGTCGCCGCCGCATCCAGCGTCAGAACCACGTCGTCACCGGCGCGATAGCCTGCCTGCTCGATCGCCCGGAGCACGACTTCCACGGCTTCTTCGTTGCTCGCGAGGTCGGGTGCGAAGCCACCCTCGTCCCCGACCGCGGTGTTCTTGCCCTGGTCGCTCAGCACCTTCTTCAGATGGTGAAAGATCTCGACACCCATCCGCAATCCGTCGGAAAAGGTGTCGGCACCGACCGGCATGACCATGAACTCCTGGATGTCGACGTTGTTGGGCGCGTGCGCCCCACCGTTCAGGATGTTCATCATCGGAACAGGAAGCGTGTCGGCTTCCCCAGACGGGGCCAGGTACCGCCACAACGGCATGTGGTTTTCCTCGGCCGCTGCACGGGCTACCGCCATCGAAACAGCAAGGATCGCATTCGCGCCGAGATCACGTTTGTTCGGGGTGCCGTCCAAGTCGATCATGGTCCGATCGATATCGAGCTGCTCGCGCGCCTCGAAGCCCCGCACTGCCTCCGCGATTCGGCTGTTGATGTTATCGACGGCCTTGAGCACACCCTTGCCGAGGAACCGATCCCGGTCCCCATCCCGTAGCTCGACGGCCTCGTGCGCTCCGGTCGACGCCCCCGACGGTACCGCGGCCCGGCCCCGCACGCCGGTCTCGAGCGTAACTTCGGCTTCTACAGTGGGATTTCCGCGAGAATCGAGAATCTCACGCCCCCGCACGTCGACGATCGCCGACATCGATCCTCCTTAGATGGTTTCCTGGTCGGACCGGGCAGGTTCCGCCTGCAACGCGAGCACGGCAGCCCTCGCCCGACTGGTCAGTTCATTTCGGTCTTCCATGCCGAGCCCCTCGACGGAGATCGGTGTTCCGAACCGCACGGTGATGGTTCCGGGAGAGATCTTCAGAGACCCTTTGTTCATCACATCGCGAGATCCGATGATCGCCGCCGGCACAATGTCGACTCCGGACTGGATCGCCAGAACGAACGCACCCTTCTTGAACGCCTGAAGCTCACCGGTCTTCGAGCGCGTTCCTTCCGGGAACATGATGATGGTAGGGCTCTCCTTCTCCAACAGCTCTCTTGCGACGGCGAGAGACTCGACCGCGGCATTGCGGTCCTGACGGTCGATGAAGATGTGCCCGCAACCCCCGATTGCACGCCCGAAAATGGGGACTCTCGCCAACTCCTTCTTGGCCACGAAGAGCGATGTGCCCGGAATCGAGACCAGGGCCAGCACGTCGTACCACGACGTGTGATTGGCGACGAGAATCTGGGGGCGCTCCGAATCGATGACCTCGAGATTCTCGAACGCGATGTTCGCCGAAGAAATCCGGAGGAGCTGACGGGCCCACCTCCTTGGCCCATCCCGACAGATGCATCGGGTGTTCGAAGCCCCGACCAGCACAGCCCAGATCATGCGCCCGCCGAACCAGATCGTCGCGGGAATGACCCAGATGAAGACGGCAAGAAGGCGAATCACCCGCCCTCCTCACCCGGCCCCGCGGGTGCCTCCCAATGATCGAAGCCACCAGCGGTCACCTGAGTCACCGTTCCGTCTTCACCCCTAAGCCAGACGCCGTCCCCATCCGACACGGATCCGACCCGCGTCACCGAAACCCCATGGCGCCCCAGAAAGTAGCCCGGGTCAACGATCCCCGGGTCCGTGATGAAGCAGAGCTCGTAGTCCTCGCCCCCGGTCAGCGCCGACTCTAGCGCCGCCTCGGCTCCCAGAACGTCCCGCGCCGCCTCGGCGACAGGGATGTCGACGAGGTCGAGAACGATCTTCACTCCGGAGGCAGCGGCGATATGCCCGACGTCCCCGACGAGCCCGTCCGATACGTCGATCATCGCGTCGACGATCTCATGCTCGACCAGGCAGCGCGCCTCACTCACCCGGGCAATCGGCTTCACGAAGGCGGACCGGAGCGCCGGAGCCGGTTCTTCCCCAGCCTCCCACGCCCGGACCGCTGCAGCTGCGGCCCCGAGCGAGCCGGTCACCCAGACGTGATCACCCGCTTCGGCGCCATCGCGACGCACGGGCCAGCCCGTCCGCCCGAGTGCGACGACATCGATCATGAGCGGGCCCGGAGAGCGGGATATGTCCCCTCCGATGACCGCGGCCCCCACGGCCCTGGCCGCGTCCACGATGCCCGCCTGGACCGCTTCGACATCCACGGCCCCTCCCCGTGGCGCCGCAATCGAGACGAGCACCCCGACCGGCCCGGCACCCATCGCCGCCATATCGGACAGGGCAGCCGTCGCGGCGCGGTAGCCCACCTCGCGGTCGGTGATCCATGCGCGGCGAAAGTGAACATCCTCAACCGTCAGGTCCGTGCTGACGATCCAACCGCCCTCGAGCACGGCGGCGTCATCACCCGGACCGATGCGAACCTCCGGCGGCAGATCGCCGTCGAGTTCGGTCAGGCGGCGGATGAGTTCGAACTCGGCGCCCGGCCCGTACGGGCCACGCGGCCCACTCATCGAGGGGCCTCCGCGTCGAAGATCACAAACGGAAAAGGAAGGTCGGTCGCAGCGACCGTTGTCTCCGTCAGGGCGTCCGGCAGGTGGTCCGACACATCCGACGGGGTCAGGCCTGCGCCTCGTGCCGCAAGCCCCGCCGCCCGGCCGGAGAGGTACAACCCGATGGCTCCCGACAGGTGGGGTGGAAGCCCCTGAGCCATCAGGGCCCCGCACGCACCGGCGAGTGTGTCGCCCATCCCCGCCACCGCAAGGTCGGACGAACTCTGCGTGTCGATCAATACCGGGCCCGACGGGGGCGCGACAACGGACGGCGCCCCCTTGAACAGCACGGAGACCGAACGCTCCGACGCGACCGCCCGAGCGACGTCGATGGGCGAATCCAGGTCGACCGTCTCCGGTGCCAGGCGCGCCATCTCACCGGGATGCGGGGTGATCAGGACCGGTCGGCGCGCGCCGATCTCAGCCAGGGAGATCTCTCCCACCGCAGCGAGGTTCAGCGCGTCCGCGTCGAGAAGGATCGGTTGCGCTCCCTCGCTGACGATCGTCGCCAGGAGCGAAATACTTTCCTGGCTCGTGCCCAGCCCCGGGCCGACCACGATCGCATCCGCATTCACGGACGCCTCGAAGATCGATGCGGCGTCGTCGGACGGGATAAAGATGGCCTCCGGGATTCCGGCCTGGATCGCGTCGCGGTTCGACGGCACCGAACACACCTGCACCAGACCAGCCCCCGCCTGAAAGCCGGCTCGAGCGGCGAGGATGACGGCACCGGCCATCCCCATCCCACCCCCCGCGATCAGAAGGCGTCCGACACGATTCTTGTGCGTGTCCGTCTCGCGGAGGGGAAGGTGCCTGCGCGCAAAGTCGGGGGTCACCACCATCGCCGCCGAGTCGGATTCCAAGAGCGGAGGGAAGCCGATCTCGACAGTGACGTGCCGCCCGACGCGCGCCCGCGCGGGATGAAGCAATGCACCGGTCTTTGGTGCACCAAAAGAAATCGTCAGGGCGGCGTCTACCGTACTGCCCGGCCGGGCCCCAGAGGTCGCGTCCACGCCCGATGGAATGTCCAGCGCCACCGCGGGCGTGGACGAGGCGTTCATCGCGTGGATCGCAGCCGCCTGCCGCTCTCGAGGTGCCCCCCGGACACCCGTTCCAAGCACCCCGTCGACCACCACGTCAGCCCCGTCCAGAAGACCCGACAGATCGGCGTCGGAGAGGTCTTCGTCACGGACCACTCTCACAGGCCATCCATGCAGCAGCGGATCCTCAGCATCACGTTCGGCCACGAGGATTGCGGTGCTCTCGAGCCCCCACGCCGCCATCGTTCGAAGGACCACCAGGGCATCACCCCCGTTGTTGCCACCTCCCACGAGGCCCACGACACGCGAAGGTCGAAACACGCGCTGAATCACGAGCGCGGCCGACCGACCGGCGTTCTCCATGAGAACGGGCTGGGGTACCCCGACCTCCTGAATCGCACGCGCATCGAAGGCCGACGCCTCCCGGCCGGTCTGCGCGACGAGGTCACCGCGCGAGAACGGCCTCGGCGGTGAGCGGTCCAGGTTCATGGTGCAGACGGAGGCCGCAGCCGGGACGCGATACAGCGGAACGCGCGGGGCTTACTTGTAGCTCTGCCCGATCTGTCGGCCGAGCGTGATCTCCCCGTTGTCGATGCGGATATTGAACCCGCACTCCGGATTCGAGCAGACCCATGCCTTGTATCGAATCGGTGCTCCGTCTCTTCCGTAGTCGGAAAGCGGGAGCAGGATGCCCCCTTCACATTTCTGACAACGCGGAAATCCGCCGTCATCCACCATGTCCGTCCCCTCCCGAGGTCTTCTCGGCGGCCGAGGCCGCCGGCTTGCCTGGCTCAGCCGGGCGTGTCTTGGTTGTCGACCGACCATTCGAGCCGGCCCATGCAATCAGGGGTGGGCACTCCACGGATATTCGTCGTCGAAGGCCTCTTCGAAATCGAAGAGGTCGGTGAAATCCTCCGGATGGTCTTCATCCTCCTTTACGAGGATGCCCTGTTCGACCATCGCGAATACGACACGGCCCACGTCCTCCGTCTCGTGAATGCCCCAGTGCTCGAGCACGGTCCTGGCGAGGGGACCGTATCGCCCAAGCGCCAGCTCTCGAACGCCATCGGTAAGCTCGCGCCCCGAGATGTGACGCGGTTCGTCGAGAGACCGGATGACCGAGTGCAGTGCGTGCAGGACGAACTCGTAGGAGCGGGCGTGGAACCGTGGGTTCCGCTCCTGGAGCTGGTCGAGTACTTCGTCTGCAAACTGAACGTCTGTCATGGCGACGAATGTGGGAAAGCCCCTGCCCTCGCGCTAGGTGGCGCACCCAACCGTCCCGAGGGCGCGGTCCCGCTCGAAAATCAGCTCTGGGTCAACTCGGGATAGAGAGGAAAACGACCGCACAGTTCCCTGACCTCAGCTCGCACCCGCCTTCGCACCGCATCGTCTGCGGGAGCGGCGAGGATCTCGGCGATCCAGTCCGCGATCAGGTGCATCTCACCCTCGTTCATGCCACGCGTGGTGAGCGCGGGCGTTCCGATCCGGAGGCCGGACGTGACGAAGGGGGAGCGGCTCTCACCAGGAACGGTGTTCTTGTTCACCGTAATCCCCGATGTCTCGAGCGCTTCCTCCGAGTCCTTTCCGGAGAGATCCACGTGGCTCCTCCTCAGATCCACGAGAACGAGATGATTGTCCGTGCCACCCGACACGAGCTCGAAACCGTGCTCCCGCAGGCGAGCTCCGAGTGCCCTGGCGTTGGCAATCACCTGACCCGAATACGTCGAGAACTCCGGCTGAAGCGCCTCGCCGAACGCGACCGCCTTCGCGGCGATCACGTGCATGAGTGGGCCCCCCTGCATGAAGGGGAACACCGCCTTATCGATCCCTTTCGCGTGCTCTTCTCGGCACAGAATCAGTCCACCCCGGGGCCCCCGCAGCGTCTTGTGGGTCGTGGTCGTGACCACGTCCGCGTGCGGAACCGGCGACGGATGGTGCCCGGTCGCCACGAGCCCCGCGATATGGGCCATGTCGACGAGGAGCACCGCACCGACCTCTCGGGCGATCTCACCGAATGCCGCGAAGTCGATCACGCGCGGATACGCGCTCGCGCCCGCGATGATCATCTTCGGCCGCACGCCCCGGGCCTGATCGCGCACCGCCTCGTAGTCGATCATCCCGTCTTCCTGGCGCACTCCATACGCCGCGGCCTCGAAGACCTTCCCGCTGAAGTTCACGGATGACCCATGGGTCAGGTGGCCACCGTGACTCAAATCCATGCCGAGGATCGAGTCACCGGGGTCGAGCAGCGTGAAATAGGCCGCCATGTTGGCCTGCGCACCCGAGTGAGCCTGGACATTCGCATGCTGAGCCCCGAACAGCTGAACCGCACGATCCCGTGCGAGGTCCTCGGCGATGTCCACGAACTCGCACCCGCCGTAGTAGCGTCGGCCGGGCAGGCCCTCGGCGTACTTGTTCGTCATCACCGAACCCGTCGCCTCCATGACCGCCAGGGACGCGAAGTTCTCGGACGCGATCATCTCGAGTCCGTCTTCCTGACGACCCACCTCCGACACCAGAGCGTCGAAGATC
>CALHIO010000261.1 GCA_938030915.1 uncultured Gemmatimonadota bacterium | reverse complement strand
GGCGTATCGCGCCGAACGGGAGAAGATGGGGAAGCCCGCGAACACGGCCCGCTTCGATGCGTGGATCAGCGGCATCGGACGCGCCACCCGATGAAACGCTCTGGACCGCTTCGCCGGTCGACACCCCTGAAGCGTGGACCCGGACCGGAGCGGCGAACCAGACTGTCCCCCATGTCTAAGAAACGCCGCAAGGTTTCTGTCGCTCGACGCGACTTCGTCGCCGACATTCTGTCTCGCCGGACCCGATGCGAAGCCGGTTCTCTTATCAGGTCGCGCGACACTCAGCACCGATGCTTCGGATACTCAACAGATGTTCACGAGGTCCTCACCCGTGCGAGAGGCGGCGACATCCTCGACCCGGACAATGTGCGCGCCATCTGCCGTCGATGCCACGACTGGATTCACGATCATCCGGCAGAGTCCCTTGACCTCGGACTCCTCGCGGTTCGCGTCCCGAAGGCAGACTGACAGATGACCGAGTGGACTCTCACCGACACCGAACGTCCGTGGACTACAAACTCGGAACGTCGCTGGCACTATCACAAGCGGGCGCAGGTTGTCCGGGATGCGCGGACACGGTGGGCGTGGCGTGCCCTCGCCGCAGGCATCCCGCGCCTCGACCGGGTCGTGATCGAAGCGCAACCCCTCGCGAAGGATCGTCGCTGGAAGCCGGACGTCGCCGCCTGTTACCCGTCGGTGAAAGCCGCGATCGACGGACTCGTCGACGCCCGGGTCCTCCCCGACGACAATGACCGGCATGTCATCGGCCTGACATTCCTGCCCGTTGAGATCGGAAAGCAAAACGGCCTCCGACTTACGATCATGGAAATCCTGTAATGCTTCAAGGCCCGCTCACCCTCGGCGAAGTTGAGGAGAAGATCATCCGGCTTTGTGAGGTACTCGACGAGGAGGCGGAACGGTTCGCCGACCTCTCCGCGCAACGCGCCGAAGCGGAAGCGGACTTCAAGTATCGGCAGGCCCGCACCTTCGTCGAACAGGCAGGGAAGGCATCGGTCGCCACGAAGGAGGCTGTGGCGCACCTCAGGGCGTCGAACGACTATCGACGGTGGCGGATACTTGAAGCGCAGGAGAGGGCGACTCAGTCGAAACTGACCAGCGTCCGCGCGCAACTAGATGCGCTCCGCACGATCGCCGCCAACGTCAGAAAGTCCGCGAACGGGTAGTCGAAAAAAATCCGGGTTGAGTGTTGCGCCGGGCAGTCGAGCGCCCTATACTCAGAGGCGTGGGAAATACACAGAACCAGAAGGAGACCACAATGACCACCGACCAGTTCACCATCTACACCGACGACGAGGCTCGCAGAGTCGCCGAGACCCTGCTCCGGCAGATCGGCACCATGAACGTCTACGCCATCTCCGGCGGACGCAAGTCCTTCACCCATGATGACGAGGGCGTCGAAGTCATCCTGCCGTGCCGCTACGGCTACGAGGTCCGAGTCAAGTACGTCGCGGCTCGCGACACCTACACGGTGACCCGAGGCTACAAGCGAGGCATGAACTACTGGATCAAAGGCCAGATGGAGAACGTCTACTGCGAGGACCTCGGCGAGACCGCCTACCGCGCCGGGATGTTCCGCGACGACTGGACGACCGCCGGAGCCATGAAGGTCATCTGATGAAAGGAACGCCGTGAGACTTGTCGCCTGTGACATCTTCGTAGGTCGTCACCCGCACCCTGCCGCCGCCGAACCGTGGACGAGCACCCTGCTCGACATCCTCGACGCAGACGGCCTAGAAGCCCGCCTCGACGGTGAAGGCAACATCGCCGCCATCACGACACCGGCCACCCTTGACCGCTTCCCCACGGACGCTGTAACAGCACTCTCAGATAGCGGTCTTGTGCGCCGAGGATCATGGCTTCAGTTCGAGACGGCGGACATAACGTTCCGCGTTAAGTTCGTCGGCTCCAACCTTCTCGTCCTAGATAATCAGAAGGACCGCATACCCAACCCCCTGTAAGGAAACTCATGAAGATCAAATGGGACATCAACAAGGTCGACGCGCCCGGTGGCGCGTGGATGGTGACTCGCGACGTCATGTCGACAGAGCAGGTCACTCAGCCGGACGCGCCAGAAGTTGACGCGACCGTGGAAGTCGTCCGTGAACACACGGTGTCGGCATACACGACTCTGTCGTGGGCGCGCCGCTCGATCGTGGACGAACTCCGACTTTCGAAGCGGGTTCGCATGACCCGCAAGTCGGCACACCACTACACCTATCAGCACACCGCCTAAGGAGGCACTAATGGCGAATCAGAACACCACCCGGAAGCATCGGCGACACACCCCGAATGTTGACATCCCGTCGAACGCTGTCGCGATCCTTCAGATTCTTGAACCTGAGGAGCGTCGCGTCATGTCACTCCGATGGGGCATTGAGAATGGGCGACCGCTCCACCAGACAGAGATCGGCAACATCATGGGTGTGAGCCACTCAACGATCTCGCGGATCGAGAAGGGCGTCCGTCAACGGATCGCCGACCTCACCCCGTCACAACTCAACACACTCGTCGAGGCGCATGAGTCGCAGACCCCGGTCGACCTCACCGCGCTCACCGAGCGGCTCGAAATTCTGGCCCGCGAGGTTCAAAAGATGGAGATCCGACTGATGCGCGAGATCACCCGCATCGAGGGCAAGGCCCGTCCCGCCGACCCGCCTGCCGCACCGAAGCGCATCGGCCTCTTCCGTCGTGGCCGCTAACGACGACATCGTCGTTCGGCTCCGCAACCCTGACGAACTCGACGGGCTCTACTCATTGTGTCGCCGTGCGGCGGCGGAGATCGAAACGCTCCGCCGTCGCCGGTTGACCTTTGAAGAGTGGTACGACGCCGGGATCGACAACAACTGGATGCTTCCGTTCTGCGCCGAGCATGGCTCGGTGCCTCTCGTCTCCGAGGTCGAGGCCGAGCGGATCGACAACGGCGAGGACCCGTGCCTCCCGGCGTTCCGCCTCTGGAACGGGATGTAACGGTGAACGCTGAACTATCACCGCTCGACCATCAGATGTTCGCGGTCGCGAAAGCACGCGGACAGGTGACCGTCGTTCACGGTGACCGCGTCCGACTCGCGACCCTCATCGCGTGGCGACCGAAGGACAAGCGCGGAGTCCGCACGAAGAAGGCCCGCGTCCAGTTCCCGACCGGCACCCGGGCCACCATCCCGCTCGCTGAAATCGAGACTGATACCGTCGTGATACCGTGATGTCACGACATCGGGGATGACACGGCGTCGACGGTCGGCTAAGGCCGAAGCGCACCGACCGGAACCGGGTTCGACTCCCGGCATCTCCACTACTGACGGCGACGACGCTTCTCATCAAACCTCTGCCGCTCGGTCATGCCGCCCCACACTCCCCAATGCTGATGATTTACGAGGGCGTATTCAAGACAGTCTGACCGAACCGCGCACCGTTCGCAGATCGCGAGCGCCTCGGTAGGTCGCCGACCTGACTTCGGGAAGAACAGGTCGATCGGCTCACCACGACATGCCCCCTTCTTGATCCACGGCCCCGGCTCCGGAGGCGCGGTCGGAAGGTCGTACACGAGGCGCGACTCTACCGTAAGCGGCAGGACCGGTGACACATTCCCGTCCGGCAGAGCGTTACACTCGCCGCCATGTCAAAGATCACCAGCCAACTACAAGAACTCGCGGTACCAGTCGAAGGACTTGAAGGTCTGCCCCTCAACCCTCGGCGCGGCAACATTGAGGCGCTAAAGAAAAGCCTCGACACCTTCGGCCAGTTGAAGCCGATCGTGTTCCGTGTCGACGACGGCGTCCGAACTGTCATCGCCGGGAACCACACCCTCGCCGCCGCCCGCGAACTCGGCTGGGATGAGGTGGCGGCGGTCGACGCGACCGACCTCACCCCTGAACAGGCGCAGGCGTTCGCCCTCGCCGACAACCGAATCGCGGACCTCGGCAGATTCGACGACGACGAACTCATCGCCTTCGTCAAGAACGCCGCGATCACCGACCCCGAACTTTGGGCGGCGGCATCCTTCTCGACAGAGGAGATTCAGCGCATGTTGGAGTCGACAACCATCGACCAGTTCGACGGCTTCCTCGACGACCTGTCCGCAGGGGAAGGACTCTCATGGAGAGATGAGGAACCGCTCGATGTCGGCGACAGCGACTTCGTCACCCTTCAAGTTCTGATGCCTGCTGACGATCGTCGTCAGGTGATGGCCCGCATTAAGACACTCGCCGACTCCGGACGGTTCGCGACCACCGGCGAGGCGCTTACCGCCGCCGTCCTCGCGTATGAGTAACGCGCCA
>CALHIO010000260.1 GCA_938030915.1 uncultured Gemmatimonadota bacterium | reverse complement strand
CCCCTGCGCGCCCAGCCCTCGGTCGAAAGACGTCGACAGCGAAGCCACCCCGCCCAGGTCGTTGAAGCGGTAGGGGAGCTGGCTGATCTCATGGGCGCCGAACTGCAGCGCCCCGGCACGCGCGCGCGACGACGCGCCCGCCGGAAGGGCGATCGTATCGACCCTCGTCACCGGAGGAGGCTCGACCGTGAGCGTGAGCGTCAACGCACGATTCTCGCCCACGCTCAGCGTCAACGGACGGGCGACGAGCGGGCGATAGCCGAGCGCCTCGACCCTGAGCTCGTAGCTGCCGGGCTGGATCAGGCTGAACGCGAACCCGCCGGCCGACGTCGTCGTGGATTGGTCACTACGGGAACCGGACACCGCAGAAAGCGTCACCAGGGCCTGAGCGACTGGCGCGCCGTCGCTGCCGCGGACGGTGCCGGAGACGCCGGCGGAGGTGATGGATTGGGCCTCGAGCTCCGCGCCGCCGAAGGCAAGCAGTAGCGCCACTCCGGTCAGCCACTGCCTGCCTCGACGTCGTTCAATCACTCAACCAACCTCCGCATACATCTCAATCGGTGGACACGCACACACGAGATTCCTGTCTCCATAAGCATTGTCCACACGACGCACGACAGGCCAGAACTTCATGTCGCGGGTCCACGGAGCCGGGTAGGCAGCCTGAGCCCGCGAGTAGGCGTGCGACCACTCGTCCGCGGTGACCATCGCGGCCGTGTGCGGAGCATTCTTGAGCGCGTTGTCGAGCGGATCGGCAATGCCCAGCTCGATCTGTTCGATCTCGGCACGAATCGAGATCAGCGCATCACATAGACGGTCCAGCTCGGCCTTCGATTCCGATTCGGTCGGCTCGATCATGAGTGTCCCCGCTACCGGGAACGACACGGTCGGAGCGTGGAACCCGTAGTCGATCAACCGCTTCGCGACGTCCTCCTCGGTGATGCCGGTGTCCTTCTTCAGCGGCCGCACGTCGATGATGAACTCGTGCGCGACGAGGCCACGGTCTCCGCGGTACAGCACGTCGTAATGCTCCTCGAGACGCTTCGCCATGTAGTTGGCGTTCAGGATCGCGACCTGTGACGCGTTCTTCACGCCGGTGCGCCCGAGCATCGCGATATAGGCCCACGAGATGATCAGAATGCTCGCGCTGCCCCACGGCGCAGCCGACACCGCCGTGATGGGCTTGTCACCGCCGGTTCCGTGCACGACGTGACCGGGCAGGAAGGGCGCCAGCTTGTCGTTCACGCAGATCGGGCCCATGCCCGGGCCACCACCACCGTGCGGAATTGCGAACGTCTTGTGAAGGTTGATATGACACACGTCCGCACCATAATCGCCAGGGCGTGCCACCCCTACCTGAGCATTCAGGTTCGCGCCGTCGAGGTACACGAGGCCGCCGTGCTCGTGGATGATCGAGCAGGCCTCGACGATGCCTTCCTCGAAGACACCGTGGGTCGACGGATACGTGACCATGAAGGCGGCGAGGTTGTCCGAATGCTCCTCGGCCTTGGCCCGAAGGTCCTCGAGGTCGATCTGACCATCGTCGGTGCTCTTCACGACGACGACCTTCATCCCGGCCATGACCGCACTCGCTGGGTTGGTGCCGTGTGCCGAAGCCGGGATCAGGCAGACGTTCCGGTGATGGTCCTCACGATCTTCGTGAGATGCACGGATCACGAGGAGTCCCGTGTACTCACCCTGGGCCCCCGAATTCGGCTGCAACGAGGTCGCGGTGAACCCGGTGATCTCGGCGAGCCAGCCCTCGAGTTCCTCGAAGATGACCGCGTACCCCTTCGCCTGGTCCGCAGGAGCGAACGGGTGGAGCTTTCCGGCCTCCGGCCACGTCACCCCAGCCATCTGACTCGTGGCGTTCAGCTTCATCGTGCATGACCCGAGGGGGATCATGCTCGTGTTCAGGGAGAGATCTCTCGACTCGAGCTTGTGCAGATACCGCAGCATTTCCGATTCGGAGTGATAGCGGTTGAAGACTTCGTGCTCGAGGTAGGGCGAGGTCCGATCGGCCCACTGTGGCAGTGCCGGCGCTCCACCGTCCTCGGCGAGCGAATGCGCCGTGAAGTCGGGGGCCTCACCACCGTTGAAGGCCGCGAAGAGGTCGTCGAGATCTTCCGGGCGCGTCACCTCGTCCAGCGCGATTCCGATCGTGCCGTCCTGGAAGTCCCGAAGATTGATCCCCTTCCCGAGGGCGAGAGCGAGGACCCCACCAGCATCCCCGTCCGGCTGGACCCGGATCGTGTCGAAGAAATCGGGGGACAGCACCTCGTGACCCAGGAGCCGGAGGCCGGAGGCGAGCACGCCTGCCTGATCCCGGACCCGCTCGGCGATCCGCTTCAGACCGGCCGGGCCGTGATACACGGCGTACGCGCCAGCCATGATCGCCAGCAGAACCTGAGCGGTGCAGATATTGGACGTCGCCTTGTCGCGGCGGATGTGCTGCTCGCGCGTCTGCAGGGCCATCCGAAGCGCAGGATTCCCGTCGGCGTCCACGGACACACCGATGATCCGGCCGGGGAGCTTCCTCTTGAAGGCATCCTTCGCCGACATGAACGCCGCGTGCGGGCCGCCATACCCCATGGGAACGCCGAAGCGCTGCGAATTCCCGACCACGATGTCGGCACCCCACTCCCCCGGAGGCGTGAGAAGGGTGAGTGCGAGCAGATCGGACGCGACGACGACGGTCGAGCCGACCTCATGCGCGCGCGCGGCGAAATCGCGGTAGTCGAGAACGCTGCCGTCCGTCGCCGGGTACTGCAGAAGCACGCCGAACACGTCATCGGTCAGCTCGAACGACGCGTGATCACCCACGACGACGTCGATACCGAGCGGCCAGGCTCGCGTCTTCACGACGTCGATCGTCTGAGGATGGCACAGCTCCGACACGAAGAAGGTGTTGGCATCACCTCTCGCGGCACCCTGCGCGAGATGCATCGCCTCCGCCGCTGCCGTCCCCTCGTCGAGAAGGGACGCGTTGGCGATCTCCAGACCCGTGAGGTCGATCACCATCGTCTGGTAGTTCAGCAGCGCCTGCAGCCGGCCCTGGGCGATTTCGGCCTGGTACGGCGTGTACTGCGTGTACCAGCCGGGATTCTCCATGATGTTCCGGAGAATGACGCCGGGCGTGTGCGTGTCCGCGTAGCCCATGCCCAGGAATGACCGATTCAAGCGATTCCCGGACATGATGTCGCGAAGCCGGGTGAGAAGCTCCGCCTCCGTCAGGGCATCCGGTAGATCCAGAGACTCACGGAAATGGATGGCGGACGGAACGACATCGTCGACGAGTGCGTCCACCGAGTCGTACTCGAGAGCCTCAAGCATCTCCTGAACGGCGGCTACACTGGGACCGAGGTGCCGAGCCTCGAAATCGGGCTGTGCGTCGATACGGGTCATGATCTCTTCACGTCAGAGGGCCGCGACCGCCCGGAGGCAGATCGCGGCCCGAACTCGAGAAGCGGAGGGCGGCGTCGGGTCAGCCGATGTGCTCCGCGTAACTGTCAGCACTGAGGAGGGAGGATACCTCACTGGGGTCAGCGAGTTTCAGCTTGATCATCCACCCCGCCCCATAGGGATCGGAGTTCACGATCGAGGGGTCGTCGTCGAGCTCGTCGTTGACCGCGACGATCTCCCCCTCCAGCGGACAATACAGGTCCGACACGGCCTTCACGGCCTCGATCGTGCCGAAGACGTCCATCTTCCCGAACCGGGATCCGCCGTCCGGAAGTTCGACGAAGACGACGTCGCCGAGCTCTCCTTGGGCGTAATCCGTGATCCCCACCGCGTATACACCGTCCTCGTCGGTCGCCTTGAGGTACTCGTGCTCTTCGGTGTAGTAGAGGTCTGCCGGGATGTCGGACATGATGTCTCCGCGGGGTTTCTGGACGATCGGACCTCAGGATACGGGGTTTTGACAGCAGGTCAAGATCCGTACTTTGACCGGTCGACGCCCCCGTAAACCCGAGCGTTTGGGCGCATCCATGGACGCCGAATCCGCAGTCGACGAACTGGTCGCGCCTTTGCGCGCGGACACGCTCTCCGGCGCGTCGGTCCTCGGACGAACTGCCGCGGACGTCCTGCGCCGGGCGGCCGTTCGGCTCCAGGCCGGATCGCTGGAGGAACTGAGGTGGGGCCTCGGAGACGTGTGCCGGCGGATCCTGGACGCCCAGCCGAGCATGGCACCCCTCGTCACACTCATCCGCCTGGTCATGGTCGCCGTGGAGGAGGCGGACTCGCTCGAAGCCGGGCGGCTCGCCGCGGCCCACGCCGCCGACGAGTTCCGACACGGGGCCGAGGCACGTATCCGCGCCGTGGCAGCTGCGGCCGTGGAGGTTCTGCCGGCCGGTGGGACGGTGGCGACACTGTCGTCCTCGGCGACGGTGCAGACCCTTCTGCTGGAGGAGGCCGCCCCCAGGGGCATCGCCGTGCTCTGCTTCGAGAGTCGCCCCATGAACGAGGGGCGCATGTTCGCCGCGGCCCTGGCGTCGGCAGGGGTCGAGGTCCGATACGCCGTCGATGCGGCAGCAGGCGCCCTCATCCCCGACTGTGACGCGGTCATCCTCGGCGCCGACAGCGTCGGCGACGCGGGCGTGGTGAACAAGATCGGATCGACCGCGCTCGCTCACGCCGCGCGTGCCGCCAGTGTGCCGGTCTACGTCCTCGCGGACGAGACGAAAATGCTTCCCGTCGGCTTCCCGCAGGTCCTGGACGACGACCGGCCGGGCGAGGAGGTATGGGACGCGCCCGGAGGTGTCGAGGTGTGGAATCGGTACTTCGAGGTCACGCCATTGGAGAACGTCACGGCCGTCATATCCGAGGCGGGTGTGATGGACGTTGCCCGGACGTTGAGGCAACGTCAGGAGATCGCTCTGCCCCCGGGGCTACGGGCATGGGCGATGGGCCGGGCCTCGAAGCCCTGACCCTCAACCCTCCACTCCCCCTCCCCCCCATTGTAGATTTGCGGC
>CALHIO010000259.1 GCA_938030915.1 uncultured Gemmatimonadota bacterium | reverse complement strand
CGACCTGACGCGAGAGCTCGTCCCGCAGACGGTCCATGCGACCGCGATGATCGGTCTGAGCCTCGAGATCGCCGTGAACTTTTCGGTGCTCGTCCTCCGCAACCCGAAGCTTGGCGCGTGCCGAGTCGACAGCCGCTTCCGCGGTGTGCAGAGCCTCTTCGGCCTCCTCGGCTGCCGCAACCGCGGCAGCACTCGCCGACTCTGCCTCCTCACACTCCACGATGACACGCTTCAGGCGTTCCTTCCTTTCGAGGACGCCGGACCCTCCCGAGGGATTGCCGACACGAACCACACCGGCACGCTCGGTCACAGTCACGCTGAACGACGTCTCGGGCGTGTCGACGCCCTCAAGCAGGGCCTCGACCCACGGAGCGCCCACGCCTGACACCGAGATCTGGTCCAGAAGACCCGACCGGGCGCCGCGCGCCGAGTCCGGTACGCGATCGAGCGGAAGCACGATCAGGCCACCCCCCCCGTTCCACGAAGCGCCGAACCACTGCAGGGTCCGCTCCAGCGCCGCAGCATCCTGGACGATGACGGCGGTCGTCAGCGGGCCAAGGAACGCCTCGACCGCAGCCGTTGCCCCTTCGTCGGCATCGACGAAGTCGGATACGACACCGGCAACGCCCGCAATGTCCGCCTCCAGGACCGCTTTCACGACCGGCTCGACGCCCTCACGGTCCCGGGCCAGGCCTTCCAGAGCGTCTCGCCGGGCCGTCAGTGAGGCGAGCCGATCCGCCTGACTCCGTCGCTCACTCCGAGCGCCTTCGAAGGCCGAGCGAGTGCGCTCCAGCTCGGAGGTCGCGCTCACGACGTCGACCCGAGCGGTCTCGAGTGCCTCCGCGAGATCACCGAGACGGCCGGAAAAGAGGTCTCCCTGCGACTCGAGATCGGACAGTGTATCCGCGGTGGTACTCAGCTCGGACGAGACCTGAACCAGACGACGCTCGAGCTCCACTGCCTGCGCATCGGACGCATCGGCATCTCCTTCGAGCTGGGCGACGCGCCTCGCGATCTCACGCCCCCGCGCTTCGACGCCGTCGAAGGCTCCACGAGCCTCGTCGAGTCGGGCGTGCACCTTCTCCGCATCCGCGGCGCGCTCGGCCGCCACGACCTTGATTCGCTCGAGTTCTGCACCGATCCGGTCGCGGCTGGCGGCGAGCTCGGCTTCGTCCCGCTCGAGCACCGAGACGCGCTCTCTCGCCTCGGCTCGTTCCTCATCGATCTGGGTGAGGCGACGCTCGGCATACGCGGCCCGCTCGTCGGCGACCGCGAGGTCACGCTCCCATCGAACCAATTGTGATCGCACACCTTCGAGGATACCGGCCGCGGCAACCCGCTCCTTCTCGGCGTCCACCTCACGAAGGCGAAGCGACTCGTACTCCGCCTCCGCGGACGCCAGCTCCGCGACCATCCCCTGCTCCGTCTGCACATCACCGGAGAGGTCGGACGAGACGGCCTCAAGACGAGCTGACAGTGTCTCGAGCTGATGCCGGACGACCTCGACCTCGACGTTCAGGCGACGCTGCCGGTACTCGGTGTAGCGCTGAGCCTTGCCCTTTTGCCGTGCCAGAGACCGCACCTTGGTCTGCACCTCCGCGATGACGTCCTCGAGCCGCTGGAGATCCATCTCGGCCCGTTCGAGTCGTCGCGTGGCAGCCTTGCGCCGATCCTTGTACTTCCCGATCCCGGCGGCCTCCTCGAAGAGCCCACGACGCTCCTCGTTACGATCGGAAAGAATCGCGTCCACCATGCGTTGCTCGATCATGGCGTACGCGTTCGCACCTAGCCCCGTGTCACGATATAGCTCCACAATGTCCTTGAGGCGGACCGTGGAGCGGTTGATCGAGTACTCGCTCCCTCCGTCTCGGAAGACCTGGCGACCGATCTCCACCTCTTCGTAGGCGATCGGCAAAGCACCGTCTTCATTGGAGACCGTCAGCGAGACGAAGCCGCGATTCACGGGACGACGATTCACCGAGCCCTGGAAGATGGCCTCTTCCATCTTGGCCCCGCGGATGGCCGTCGGTCGCTGCTCCCCGAGCACCCAACGGATCGCATCGGAGATGTTCGACTTGCCGCACCCGTTCGGGCCGACGACGGCGGTGATCCCCTCGTGGAACTCGACTGTGGTGGCGTCGGCAAAGGACTTGAAGCCCTGCACCTTCAGTGACTTGAGCCTCATCCCATTCCTGTCGACAGGAACCAGCCGAGCGCGGCCAAGACCACGACCGCGAGCACGAGAAACACCATCATCCGACCTCGCCCGCTCACCTTCTCGGCTCCGCCGGTGGCCACGGACTCGACCTCTTCCGAAGCCACGGCGACCGGCGCGACGTATGCAGGCTGCGTCACGGCCCGAACCAGAGGCTCGAGGTCACGAATCGCCACGGGGGCCTCTCCATCGGCACCGAGCACGACGATATCGGACGCGGAGCCGAGAAAACCGGGCGTGCACGGCTCGCTGTCGAGCAGGTAGAGCATCAGCGTGACACCGGCCTCGGCCATGCCCTCGGTGAAGCGATGCCACCGCGCGTCACGCACGATGGACATCGTGTTCGCCACCGGTGCGCCCGCGGTAATCAGCAGGTAGCCGTCGACGGCGTGAGAAACCCGACTCGCGGAGGCACCGAACAGAGCGGCATCCACGACGCCCTCCCGGTTCGGTATTCCGGCTGGAACGTGCAGTGAGGGATGATCCAGCCCGGCGTCTGCGAGCACGATTCGATGACCCTCGGACGCCCACCGAGCAGCCAACCCATGCGCCGCTTCGGGGGCCCACCCTTCTCGACGCGCGCCCTCGGACACGACGAGTGCGACGACCCGACCGCCTCCGGCCCCGACCGCCACCGGTGCTTCCACCTCGTCCAGCGGCTGCAGTGTCGGGAGTTCGGCCATGTGCGGGCGGTAGTCCAGGCTGGTCGTCAGGCCCCGCGGGGCGATTCGATAGGTTTGGGACGCCGCATCACGCGACAACACAATTTAGAGCGGCTCGTTACGTGCGGAAAGGAACCTCAGGCGTCCGGAGCTTCCCAGCGCGGCGCGTCTCCCCAGAGGTTCTCCAGCTGGTAGAATGCTCTCGCCTCGGGGTGGAAGACGTGGACCACGAAATCCACGTAGTCCAGAAGAACCCAGCGTCCGCCCCGAAGCCCTTCCGAATGCTCGGGGCGAACGCTGTCCTTCTTCAATTCGTCCACGACGTGCTCTGCAATGGCTTTGACCTGGACATCCGACGAACCACCGGCGATCACGAAATAATCGGTCGCGGTCGAGATGCCTCGAAGGTCGAGGATCACAACGTCGTGAGCCTTCCGCTCGAGCGCGAGCTCAGCGGCTCGACGGACCTCGGTCGGGAACTCGGTCGGATCTGTGGTCAGCGCGTCCATAAGGCGAATCAGCCCTCCGCCGCCTCCACGTGGACCGTGATCTCGATGGTGACGTCACCGTGAAGCTTGATCGGAACCGACACCTCTCCGACCGACTTGATGACCTCGTCCAGCTGCACCGTCTTCTTGTCGAGCTCGAAGTCGAGATCGCCGGCGTTCACGCGGTCCGTGATGTCGGACGCGGTTACGGAGCCGAAGAGCTGCCCATCGTCGCCGGCGTTCTCGCTGAACGTCAGTGAGAGGCCCTCGAGCTGCGAGGCCCTCCGGCGCGCTTCGAGGAAGCCCCGGCGTGCGGCTTCTTCCGCCTGCGCCTGCTCCGCCTCGATGCGGGCGAGGTTCTCGTCACTGGCAACGTAGGCCAGTCCGTGCGGGATCAGGTAATTCCGAGCGTAGCCCGGCTTGACGGTCACAACCTCACCGACGTCACCGAGGTGCAGAACCGACTGCTTGAGAATGAGCTTCATGATTCCTCCAGTAGATGCCTAACCGGCCATGGCCTCCGCGCGAGCGCGGAGGTCCAACCATGTATCTGCGACGCCCAGAAGCGCTGCAAAGCCGACCACTACGGGTGCAGCGAACAGGACGCCCAGGACGAACATCAATACACCGAAGAGCGAGAGCCCCCGGTTGACGAAGACGACGACCCCTGCACCGCGAATGGCGTAGAGCGCCGTCATGAAGACCGCCAGATTGGCTCCGATACGTACCGCGCCATCGCTCATCCTCGTGACAACGAGAACGAGGCCGGTGATCAGGACCCAGACCAGGTGATCGTTAAAGGCGAACTGGCGTACAGGCGCCAGGCCCTGGTCATCGCGGAAGACCAGTCGCCGGTAGAGCCACCAGGCGACACCCAGGGCCGCCATGGACTCGAGCGCGATGACAGCCGGAAAGACCGCCGCCTGCAGCTCTACCGTACGGTATACGGCGGCCACGAACGCCGGCGACACGGTCTGGCCTTCGCGAACCACGTCGAGCGCCTGAAGGAAGTTTCCGAGAACGGCCGACAACCGATCGTTCACACTCCAGTCCAGATTCGCCCATGCGCCTCCGCGAAGCGCGTAGAAGAGCGTGGCGCCGATCACCGATCCGCCTACCGCCGAGAGAGATCTGGACGTGAGGCGCCAGCGAGGCGCCACGATCGTCGCCGCTGCGAAGAAACCACCCAGCATCACGGCCCAGCCGCGCTCCGAATACCAGAGCGGATCGCGCTGTCCCGAGAGCGCGATGAACATCGCAGCCACGGTCACGATGAGCAGACCCGCGCTCCGAATCCCTCCCGATCCGATGAGGATCAGAAGGGGCACGCAGACCAGCATCCCCGCGGGGACCAGAGACGTCACGACCAGCAGCACGAACAGAAGTGCAGCGCGTCGCCATCCGGTGCCTTCACGCGTGGGCACGGTCGCACCCTCGGTCGCCATCACGTCGCAGGGATCGGGCTCAGCCGTCCTGACGGCGCATGTACGGAAGCAGGGCGAGGTATCGCGCACGCTTCACTGCCGAGCCGAGCTTACGCTGGAAGCGCGCCGTCACCTTGGTGGTTCGCTTCGGCAGAATCTTGCCCTGCTCGGTGATGAAGTGCGACAGCGTGTCTACGTCCTTGTAGTTGAGAACTACGACGCGAGGCCCCTCCATCCGCCGGCGGCGCCCACGCGCACCGCTGAACTCGGGCGGAGCACTGGTCGGGTCGCGTGGCTCCTCATCTTCGTCACCGGCCGGCCGCGCATCGTCGTCATCGTCATCGTCGTCATCATCATCGTCGCTGGAGGCCCGCACGGGCACGTCCGCGAGAACCGAGGAACCGCTGGTGGGTTCCCCCTCGTTGATCACGAGGAGATAGCGAAGCACTTCCTCATCGAGCTTGAGCAGTCGCTCGAATTCGGGAAGGGCCTCAGCAGCCGCAGTGAAGTGCGCAACGACGTAGTAGCCGACGGTCTGCTTGTTGATGGGGTAGGCGAGCTGCCTGGCGCCCCAGTGGTCGACGGCGGCGACTTCACCGCCGTGAGCGGTGGCGAGCTCATGGAACTTCTCGAGCTTCGCGGTCGCGGCACTCTCGTCGAGCGCCGCGTCCAGGATGTACACAACTTCGTAGAGCCGCATCTTCGGTTCCCTCGGTCCGTGAGTTGGAAACGGGCCCCATCGCACGTGGGACCTCGACAGCGGCGGAGGTCCCCGACGGAGCGGGATAAATGGATCGCTCCGTCGTGTAACGGAGCGGCGCAAAAACTAGTGCAACCGGGGGTGAGGCGGAAGCGCGTGAAGACGGACCACCCTCCTCTCCCGTCGTACCGAGGGCCTACTGCGCGACCGCCCGCTGCACGGCGGCGATGAGGTGCGGATAGCGTTCGAGGCCCCATCGTGCCTCCTCGACGTCGATCCGCTCCCGGTTGGTATGGGCGAACCGCTCCTCACCGGGCGCGAAGCCCACCGTCGGGATCCCGTGGACGCCACATGACCAGCCCCCGTCCGTCGCGAACTTCCACGGCCGAATCGTCGCGGCTCCCGCCCCTTCGCGGCGACCGACCGCTTCGGCCGCCGCCAGGATCATGGGATCGTCCTCGGCCATCAGGAATCCAGGCGTCAACAGATTCCGATCCTCCACCAGCCCGGTATATGTACGCTGGCGCTCTGTCGCCATACGGACCTCCCAAGCGAGGCCCTCGGGTGTCTCGGGAATCCGGGCGGAGATCGCTTGGCGAACCCGCTCCTTGAGCGACTCGTCGTCACTTCCCGGAAGGATGCGCCAGTCGATCGTTACCACCGCGGAATCCGGAATCACGTTCCGGCTTTCTGGCAACACGTCGACCATGGTCGCGATCAGGCTCGATGCGCCCAGGATGGGATCCGAGGGCTGATCCTCCGCCAGGTCTCGGATGCCGGCGAGCACGTCGCCGAGCAGGTCGAGCGCGTTGTGAGCACGCGCCGGAACACTGGCGTGTCCGGCCAGCCCCGTGATCGCGACCTCGACCTCGGCGCGCCCGCGGTGCCCGATGCATACGTCCCCATGCGTCGCCTCGCCGATGACGACCACGCCGGGTTCAACGGAGCCCGACTCCAGCAGGTGCTTCATCCCGAGACCACCGCGCTCTTCTAGCACGGTATGGGCAACGATCACATCGCCTGGTGCCTCTCCGATCATGGACGCGGCAGCGTACGTCTGCAGAGCCAGTGGCCCCTTGATGTCCATCGCACCGCGGCCGTGCAGGAAGCCATCCCGGACTTCACCCGAGAACGGAGGCACCTCCCACTCGTCGTGATCACCCTCGGCCACGACGTCCATGTGGCAGTTCAGGAGTGCCGGGGGAGCATCACCGCGACCGCGCGCGACACCAATCACGTTACCCGCGTCATCGACACGGACGTCATCGAGCCCGAGCGCCTCCATCTCCTCTTTCACGCGGCGCGCGACGTCCTGTTCCTGTCCCGGGAGCCCGGGAATTCGGATGAGGTCGGCGGCGAAGGCCAGTGCGTGTTCGAAGGTTGCTTCTTTGGACATCGATCAACTCCCGGGGAATTCGTTCAATCTGAATGCACGTGCGGGTGGCCGACCCCTTCGGCCAGCCACCCACACCTTGTCCTGCGTCCGTGCCGCGCCAGAACCCCCGGCGCGAGGCTCGGGTCCGATCAGGCGATGAACCAGGGCGCGAGCACGAGAGATACGACGCTCATCAGCTTGATGAGGATGTTGAGCGATGGGCCCGAGGTATCCTTGAACGGATCGCCCACGGTGTCACCCACGACGGCTGCCTTGTGCGAGTCCGAACCCTTGCCGCCGTACGCACCACCCTCGATGTATTTCTTGGCGTTGTCCCAGGCACCACCGGCATTCGCCATGAAGAGCGCCATGAGTACGCCCGTCACCGTGGCGCCGGCCAGCAGACCGCCAAGAGCTTCGACCCCGAGCACCTTGCCGACAATGACCGGCGAGACGACCGCGGTCAGACCCGGAAGGACCATCTCCCGGAGCGCAGCCTGCGTGGAGATGTCCACGCAGCGAGCCGAGTCCGGCTTGGCGGTGCCCTCCATGATGCCCGGGATCTCCCGGAACTGACGACGCACCTCCTCGACCATGCCCTGCGCCGCGCGGCCCACGGCCGTCATCGTCAGCGCGGCCACGAAGAAGGGCAGCGTTCCGCCCAGCAGAAGACCGATCACCACCATCGGGTCGACGATGTTGATCGTGTCGAGGTTGGTCGCCGTCGCGTACGCGGAGAACAGTGCCAGCGCCGTCAGTGCGGCCGAACCGATCGCGAAGCCCTTTCCAATCGCAGCCGTCGTGTTTCCGATCGCATCGAGCGAGTCCGTGATCTCACGCGTCTCGGGACCGAGACCGGCCATCTCGCTGATGCCGCCGGCGTTGTCGGCAATCGGACCATAGGCGTCCACGGACATCGTCACGCCGACCGTGGCCAGCATGCCTACCGCCGCGATGCCAATCCCGTACAGGCCCGCGAAGTTGAACGCCACCGCGATCGCAACGCAGATCAGGATCACAGGAATCGCCGTCGACTCCATGCCGACCGCGAGCCCGGTGATGATGTTCGTGGCCGAACCCGTCTGGCTGGACTCGGCGATCCTGTCGACCGGTTTGGCTGCCGTGTAGTACTGCGTCACGGTCCCGATCAGGATACCCGTGAGCGTGCCGGCGAAGATCGCGATCCAGGGCCCGTTCACCGGGTAGCTCTCACCCGTGAAGGTGATGCCCATGCTCGTCACGACCGGATACATCAGGCCGAGGAAGAGCGCTCCGGCGATCCACGTAGTGCCGTGAAGAGCGTGCGAAGGATTCCGCTTCTCGAGGACCTTCATGAAGGCGATCCCGACGAGGGACGAGATCAGACCCACCATCGCGGTCGTCAGCGGAAGCGCGATCGCCTCCGCGCGCGAGCCCGCCAGCATCGGAGCCGAGGCACCGATCGCGATCGTCGCCACCATCGAGCCCACGTACGACTCGAAGATGTCGGCGCCCATACCGGCGACGTCACCCACGTTGTCGCCCACGTTGTCTGCGATCGTCGCGGGGTTCCGCGGGTCGTCCTCGGGGATTCCGGCTTCGACCTTACCCACGAGATCGGCGCCAACGTCAGCGGCCTTGGTGTAGATCCCACCCCCGACGCGCGCGAAGAGTGCGATCGTGGACGCACCCATGGCGAAACCGGAGACCAGCTCGGCGTACGCCGAAAAGTCGGCTGCGCTGGCCGCGCTTGCGCCGAAGCTGAAGTACAGTAACCCGAGGCCGAGCATCCCGAGCGCGGCTACCGCGAGCCCCATGACCGAACCGCCGAAGAAGGCGATGCGGAGCGCCTTGCCCTGCCCTTCCTGATTGGCAGCGGCAGACGTCCGGGTGTTGGCACGCGTCGCGGCCTTCATGCCGGCAAAGCCGGCCGCCGTCGAGCTCAATGCGCCGAAGACATAAGCGCCGGCCGAGTTCCAGCCGATGGCGAGCCCGAGCAGCACCGCCACCACAACGACGAAGCCTGCAAGAACAGTGTACTCGCGGCGAAGGAAGGCCATTGAGCCATCATGGATCTGCTGGCCGAGGTCGATCATCACCTCGTTGCCCTGATCCTGACTCGTCACATAGCGGTAGATCCCGCCCGCAATGACGAGCCCGAGAATGCCCAGCGCCCAGGCGAATCCGGTAAAGTCGACGAAGTTCATTGAATGAGTTGTCCTCTGGGTCGTCGTTCTGTGGTCTGTTGTTGATTTATCGATTGAAGCGGTTCATCGCTGCTTCCGTCCCTTCCTCCAGCCACACCCGCACGGCCTCGGACAGCTCCGGGAGCAGTCCAACGACCACGTCCTCCTCTTCCACGGGCATCGGCGCGAGAACCCACTCCGACAGATCCTCGCCGTCGGGCTTCTGCCCGACTCCGATCCTCAGTCGAGCGTAGCCGTTCGACTGAAGTGCCCCGGACACGGACTTGAGCCCATTGTGACCGCCCGCCCCGCCCTCGGGGCGGAAACGGACGCGACCCACGTCGAGCGCCGTGTCGTCGACAACGACAAGGAGATCCTTCTCCACGTCGAAGTCCTCCATCGCCTTCGCGGGCCGCAGTGCGAGCCCGCTCCGGTTCATGTACGTCGTCGGCTTCATCAGGCGAACCTCGATATCACCGACCATCCCCTCACTGACGAACGCCTGTCCGTCCCGTCGGAACGGACCGAAATCCCAGTCGTACGCCAATCGATCCACCACCCACCACCCGACATTGTGCCGGGTGTCGTCGTAGTCGGGCCCGGGATTCCCGAGCCCGAGCACGATCTTCATGCTGCGCGTCGCTCAGTCCGATGGTCAGCTTTCGGACTCGTCCGAAGCGGCCTCGGCCTCCGAAGCCCCGGCTGCCGGTCCCTCACCTTCCTCGAGCTCCGCGTCGGCTCCCGGTCCCTTCGGAGCAGCAACCGAGCAGATCGTGCGCTCCGGCGCGATCGTGACCTCGATGTCGTCGTCGAACGAGACGTCGTACACGTGGAGCACGTCCCCGACCTCCATCGCGCTGACGTCCACGTCGATCGTCTCGGGGATCTTCGAGGGGATGCAGCGGATCGGCAGCTCGTAGATGATCTGCTCCAGCGAGCCACCACCCAACTGGACGCCTTCGGGCGTACCCACAAGGTGGAGCGGAATCTCGACGTCGACCACGACCCCCTTCTGGATCCGCAGGAAGTCGACATGAAGGAGCGTGGCCTTCCACGGGTGGGTCTGGATCTCACGAACCAGGGTCCGCACCGGCTCCTTTTCTCCCTCGATCTCGAGGTCCACGATCGTGTTCTCGACGGAGATGTTGCGGAACAGGTGGTCCGCATCATGTGTGTCGAGTGAGAGATGCACGGGCTCGTCATCGCCCCCGTACAGAACGGCGGGGGTCTGCCCGGCCTGGCGCATCTTGCGGGCAACGCCCTTGCCGGTGCCTTCACGGCGCGCGGCTTTCAGTGTCGTGTCAGTCATATCTGACTCCTCTGATTATCGGCCCCCGGGCGACCCCGAGGCCCTTTCCCTCAGTTGTCAGGAAGCATCTCGAAGAGTTGGCTTACCGACTCGTTCGAGTGCACGTGATCGATCGCCTTCGCGAGAAGGTCGGCGACCGAGAGGATCGTGAGGTTGTGGAACCTCTTCTCCTCTGGAATATGGATGGTGTTCGTGACCACCATCTCCTCGAGCGGGGCTTCGCTCAGCCGCTCTACGGCCGGCCCCGAGAACAACGCATGGGTCGCGGCCGCGTACACGGACGTCGCCCCACGCTCCTTCAGCGCAACGACCGCGTTGGACAGAGTCCCCGCGGTGTCGCACATGTCATCGACGAGCAGGCAGTTCATGCCGTCGACGTCACCCACAACGTTCAATACCTC